>WFNQ01000108.1 GCA_015488565.1 Thiomicrorhabdus sp. | reverse complement strand
AGATTTTTTGCATCCATTCGATATTGATAACCGGAGCAACACCAATACCTAGGTCAACGTGTTGTGCAACATCGTACATACCTTCTTTAGGACCGTGATCTTTACGTTTTACTGCACCGTGCAGACCTTCATAAAATAAAATATCGGTATCAGGCTCAATCTCTTCCCAAGGTGTAAATTCACCAGGGCTTAGATTTGTCCCTAAACGGGCATTGTGCTCTGCCGCTTCTTCTTCACTGTGAAGGTAGTAACGTTTTTTACCTGTTGCAGTCTCTTTATAAGAGGCAAACAGCTCTTCTAATTTTTGAAACTCATTGGCGTACTCAGAGAAGTGTGTCAGAACTTTACCGCCATTTTCTTTAGACTCAGCCACTTTTGCACGCATTTCTACACGAGAATATTTATGAAAGCTGTCGCCTTCAATAACTGCGACTTTTAAGTTTTCACGTTCAAAAATGGTTTCTACGGCACGTTTTACAAATGATGTTCCTGCTCCGGAAGATCCGGTAACCGCGACGATTGGGTGTTGTACTGACATAGTTGTCTCCTAAAAAGTTTAAAAATGTAATGACTCAGATTACACTGAGTTCTTTGTCTTTATTTGATGAGCGATATTAGAAACTAAAATCACTTATATTTCAAAAATTTCTTATTGTTCTAACCCCTTCAAGTAATGCGTTTACATCGTGTGTTAGCATTCACAGGAGGGGGGGTTATACATCCAAGTTTTCAACTTGAAGGGCGTTGGATTCAATAAAGGCTCTACGAGGTTCGACTTCATCGCCCATTAGAGTGGTGAATACTTGGTCTGCGGTAATGGCATCTCGAATGGTCACTTGCAATAAACGTCGAGCTTCGGCGTTCATGGTGGTTTCCCAAAGTTGTTCTGGGTTCATTTCCCCTAAACCTTTGTAGCGTTGGATATTTTGGCCACGCTTGGCTTCGTTAAATAGCCATTCAATGGCTTCTTTAAAGCTGGAAACGGGTTGTTTCTTCTCACCACGTTGGATGTAGGCGGACTCGCTTAGTAGCCCTTGCAGTGCTTGACCTAGTGCTACAATTTGTTCAAAGTCTTTGGAGGCGAAAAATTCGGCATCAAATATCTGTGAGCTTAGAGAGCCGTGTTCACGCTGTTGTAAACGAACTTGAAATGCGCCATTGCTGTCTAGTTCACTGGCGGGTTCAACGGTAAGTTGGTATTCTACTTTATTTTTTTCACCATTAGCTTTTAGGTGAGGTAAAAATTGAGCAACCCATTCCGTTAAGCCATCAAAATCATTCAATAGTTCTAAAGTAATGGTTGGATGATCAATCATCATTTCTAAAAATACAGGGTTGTATCGACGGCCTAAACGTTTAATCACGTGTTGAGTTTTAAAGTAGGTTTTGGCTAGGCTTTCTAATGCAACACCATTAATACTGGGCGCGCCGTCTTCTGTCCATAAAGCGGCGTTATCAATGGCGGTTTGTAGTAAGTAGCCTTCCAGTTCGGAATCGTCTTTTAAATAAGTCTCTTGCTTGCCTTTTTTGACTTTATAAAGCGGAGGCTGAGCAATATAAATATACCCTTTTTCGACTAACTCAGGGTATTGACGATAGAAAAAGGTTAATAATAGGGTGCGAATATGCGAGCCATCTACATCGGCATCGGTCATGATAATGATGCGGTGATAGCGCAGTTTTTCGAGATTGTATTCTTCACCGATGCCACACCCCAATGCGGTGATTAAGGTGCCGACTTCTTGAGAGGCCAACATTCTATCAAAACGGGCTCTTTCAACGTTTAGTATTTTACCTTTGAGTGGCAAAATGGCTTGGGTACGTCGGTCACGCCCTTGTTTGGCGGAACCACCCGCGGAGTCACCCTCCACCAAGTACAGTTCAGAAAGAGCGGGGTCTTTTTCTTGGCAATCAGCGAGTTTACCTGGCAGGCCGGCAATGTCTAACGCGCCTTTACGACGAGTCATTTCACGTGCTTTACGTGCGGCTTCTCTTGCACGAGCGGCATCGACAATTTTACCGAAAACAGCTTGAGCCTCTTTGGGGTTTTCCAGAAGGTATTCCGAAAGCTTTTCATTCATGGCCGTTTCAACCGCGCTTTTGACTTCGGAAGAGACCAGTTTGTCTTTGGTTTGTGATGAGAATTTAGGATCGGGTACTTTAACCGAAATAACGGCAGCGAGTCCTTCACGCGCATCGTCACCTGAGACGGTAATTTTGTACTTTTTAGCTAAGCCAGAACCTTCGGCATAGGAGTTCATTGAGCGTGTTAAGGCCGCTCTAAACCCAGACATGTGCGTTCCACCATCCCGTTGTGGAATGTTATTGGTAAAACAGAAAATAGATTCTTTATAGGCTTCGGACCACTGCATCGCCACTTCAACGGTAATGTCGTCTTTGACGGTACTGAAGTAGAAGGCTTTTTCGTTGATGAGGGGTTTATTGGTGTTGATGTAATCCACAAAGGCTCTAATGCCACCATCAAACTGAAACACTTCATGACGGTCATCGCGTTTATCAAGCAGTTCGATGTGAACACCAGAGTTTAAGAATGAAAGCTCTCTTAGGCGTTTTAAGAGGTAGTCAAACTTAAATTCAACATTGGTAAAGGTGTCGGTACTTGGCAAGAAGCGAATTTCGGTTCCGGTCTCTTCGGTAGGGCCAACAGCCGCCATGGGCGCGTCTGGTATGCCGTGGGTATAGGATTGTTTCCAAATTTGCCCATCTCGTTTGATGATGAGATAGAGTTTTTCGGATAGGGCATTAACAACGGAGACCCCCACACCATGCAACCCACCAGATACTTTATAGGAGTTGTCATCAAATTTACCCCCCGCATGAAGTACGGTCATAATGACTTCAGCAGCGGATACACCTTCTTCTTCGTGAATATCAACGGGAATTCCACGGCCATTATCGGTAACGGAAACCGAACCGTCGGTGTGGATGGTAACCACGACTTTGTCACAGTGGCCTGCTAGGGCTTCATCAATACCGTTGTCTACGACTTCGAATACCATGTGGTGTAGACCAGAACCATCATCGGTGTCTCCAATGTACATTCCAGGACGTTTACGAACGGCATCAAGGCCTTTTAGAACCGTGATGGAGGAGGAATCGTATTGTGTTTCTTCAGACATAAAACTCGATTTCTTTTAAGGACAAAATTAGACTGGCAATTCTACCATAAATGCAATGTAAATGCAGAGCCCTAAAAGAGAGGGGGATTAGCTAAACATCCAGCTGGTTGGGTTTGGTATCGGTTGTTGGTTGTTGAGATACTTAAGGCCTTTGACACAGCGAATGATAAGCCAGACGGCATAAAATAGTAGAATGAGCCAGCCGATTACAACCAGTGTTAATATGCCGCCTATCATTAGGTATAACAGTCCTATCCAGAAGGTACGAATTTGGAATTGGTAGTGTGATTGTAAAAAGTTGTTTTCATCGCTTTTATTGATATAAGCCATAATGACGGCAATGAGTGCGGTAAAAGGGACGGCAAGATTGGCAAGGTAGAGCGCATAAATAATCATGGGAAAAGTGGTATTAAGTGGGTTTGGATGAATAGGGTTTGATTGGGTTGGTTTGCTGGAATCATTCATGATTTGTCTCCTTTTTAAGAAAGCGACTCAGTAAGATTAATTAAGTGTAGCAAAGAAAAAGAATAAAAGTAGGTTTCTAATTTGTTCGGGTAATTTTTCCAGAATAAAGGTTCCAAATATGCGTATTTTCGGGGTTTAAAATTGGAATAAGAGACTTAGAGGTACTGGTAATAATATGTTGTATTTTTAATACTTGCAGTAGTTCGAGCAGTTTTAGTCGGTGGGTTTTATCCAGCTCAGCAGGCAGGTCATCTATGAGCATAATCACCGGTTCGTTTAAGATTTTTTCATGCAGGCTGGCTTGTGCTAAAAGCAGTGCACAGACAAAAAGTTTTTGTTGTCCTCTTGATAGCGTATTAATGGCTTCTTGCCCTGAGAATTTAAAGCGAATATCTGCTCGGTGTGCCCCATATTGGGTGTGGCCTAATGCATGCTCTTTATTAAAATTAAGTTGGTAAAGTTGCATAAGGTCTTCGGTATTTTTAGGCCATCCAGCACGGTATTGACAGATGACTTTTTCAGTGAGTTCGGGCATGAGTGCTTGGCAAAAAGTAACTAAATAGGGGGTTAGACGCTCTAAATAGGACTGGCGTATTTGGTCTATTTTTAAAGCGTTTTCAACCAACGTTTGATCCCAAAGCTGTACTTGTGCTTTAGGAAGCTTTTTTTTAAGCGCTTGATTACGTTGTTTGAGACCTCGTTGGTAGTTACGCCATAGTGGCATAAAATCTGGAGATTGATGAAAGCAACCCCAATCCATAAATTGACGGCGGGCTTTTGGCCCCTCTTCAAGTAGTTTATGGCTTTCTGGCGTGAGCAGTTGCACCGGAAGATGTTGTGCGATGGTGGATTGAGAAGAGGTGGTTTCACTGTCGATACGCAATTGGGTGTGTTGTAGGCTTTTTTGTATGCCTAAACGATGGTGTTTGGTATGTATTTTGGTATGGCTTGAATGCACTTCGGCAAACACAGTAAGTGCGGTTTGTTGGTGCTGAATCAGGTATTGTGTTTTTGGTGTTCGAAAAGAACGACCGGTTGCGAGCACCCAAATCGCTTCAATAATAGAGGTTTTTCCTGCGGCATTGTCGCCAATGATTAAGTTTAATCCACTGCTGAGCTCACACTGTACTTGTTGACAGTTTCGAAAGTGTTGAATGGTAAGTTGATTAATTTGTGTCAAAGTTATGAGGTCATTTGCAGATTCAGTAAGGGGGGGGATTTTTTAAATCTGGGTTAAATTATTTTAACCCAGATTTAAAGAAGCTTATTCGTTATAAGCGCATTGGCATAATAACATGTTGGCAATGACATACATCGGTCTGTGTTTCAATTAAACAGCTGCTATTGGCATCTTTTAATATGAGGGTAACGCAGTCATCGTGTATTGAATTGAGTGCATCAATAATGTAGTTTACGTTAAAGCCAATTTCCATTTCTGTGCCTTGATAGTCAATGGCCATATCTTCATGAGATTCGTCTTGTTCGCTGTTTGAAGCATTGACGGCTAACAGGTTTTGACTGAGCACTAAACGAATCCCTTTGAATTTATCATTGGATAAAATGGAGGCACGTTGTAGCAAGCTTCGCAATAGCTCTTTATCGGTTTGAACCAATTGGTCATTGTCAGCTGGAATGACGCGAAGGTAATCGGGAAAGCGACCGTCTACAAGCTTACAGGTAAATACGGTGTCTTCTAATTGTACGGTGAGATAATTTTTAGCAAGTGAAAACTCAATTAAAGTATCTTCATCACTCATGAGTTTTTGCAGTTCTAAAACTCCTTTTCTCGGTAAAATAGCTTGTGTCGGCGCTAAGCCTTCAATTTCTAGTTGAGTGGAGCAAGTGGATAAACGGTGCCCGTCGGTGGCGACAACTCGTAAGGTGCTATTGCTAATATCAAATAACATGCCGTTTAGGTAAAAACGGACGTCCTGACTCGCCATTGCAAAGCCTGAGTGCAAAATAAGTTGTTTTAACTGGTGTTGTGACAGTGAAAAAGACAGGTCTGTTTGCGTTAAATCCATCGTTGGAAAGTCTTCCGCTGGCAAGGTAGAAAGCTTAAAGCGAGAGCGCCCTGCAAGGAGGGTGCAACGAGACCCATCAAAGTCTAATGTAATGGTGAGTCCATTGGGCAGAGAGCGCACAATATTAATCAGTTTAATGGCGGGTAGGGTAACGGCAAGTTGCGGTGTATCGCTTGATTCTAATTCCGTAGTGGCACGTGTTTCAATTTCTAAATCCGATGCGGTAACGGTGAGTGTATTTTCAGAGGTCTGAAGTAAAACATTTCCTAAAATAGGCATTGTTTGACGTTTTTCGACGACACCGCCAACGGTTTGTAGGACGTTTAAAAGGTTTTCACGAGTTAAGGTAATTTTCATGCCAAGGTCTCTTAATATTAATTGGTAATAATACGAATCAAGCTGTTGAAGTCATTATCAATATGGTGGTCTTGTTCTCGTAGTTCTTTAATTTTTCGTACGGCATGCAGTACCGTGGTATGGTCTCGGCCACCAAATGCGTCTCCAATCTCTGGTAAGCTGTGATTGGTGAGCTCTTTGGCAATGGCCATTGCAACTTGTCGTGGCCGTGCAATATTTCGAGTTCGGCGCTTAGACAGTAAGTCTGCTACACGTAATTTAAAATAATCGGCAACGGTTTTTTGAATATTATCTAAAGTAACCATTTTTTGTTGTAAGGCAAGCAAGTCTTTAAGGGCATCTTTGACTACTTCAACGGTTAACACTTGTTGAGTAAACTGTGAGTAGGCACCTACTCGTTTTAACGCACCTTCTAAATCTCGAACATTTCCACGCAGTCGTTTGGCAATAAAAAAGGCGACTTCTTCGGGAAGTGCGATACCAAATTCAGAGGCTTTTTTAAGTAAAATAGCGACACGCATTTCAAACTCAGGCGGCTCTACGGCAATGGTTAATCCCCAACCAAAACGAGATTTTAAACGATCTTCTAGTCCATCGACCTCTTTAGGAAAACGATCACTGGTTAAAATGACTTGTTTATTGCCTTCAAGTAGCGTGTTAAAGGTATGAAAAAACTCCTCCTGTGACTGCTCTTTGTTGGAAAAAAATTGAATGTCATCAATGAGTAGTGCATCCAATGAACGATAAAATCGTTTAAATTCATCAATTTTATTATGACGTAATGCATTCACCATGTCAGCAACAAAGCGCTCTGAATGTAAATAAACAACACGAGCGTTTGGTTTATCTTTTAAAAGCTGGTTACCAATGGCATGCATTAAGTGGGTTTTACCTAAGCCAACACCACCATAAATAAAGAAAGGGTTGTAACTTCCTCCTGGGTTTTCAGCCACTTGTCGTGCGGCAGCAGCAGCCAATTGGTTAGCCTTTCCTTCAACAAAGGTATCAAAGGTAAAGCTGGCATTTAGACTGTGCTTAATAGTTGATTTTTGAACGTTACCTGCAGCAACAGGCTTTGAATTGTTTTTAGTTGGCTTATTTTTAGTCTGCAGAGGTTGAGGTATGGTTACTTCCGCTTCGGATGCGCTATCAACGGTATAATCACCAATTTCGAGTAAAATTTCGGGCGTATTGACGGGCGCAGCCTTTGCAATGGCTTGGCGAATGTTTGTCATTAATTTTTTGTTCACCCAGTCTAAAATAAAAGTAGAGGGCGCGAGTAAGCGAATTGCAGATTCCTCTTCAATGGCTTGAAGAGGACGGATCCACGTATGAAATTGTTGATCATTGAGATCATTTTCGAGGTGTTTAAGACTTTGGGCCCACAGTGTTGACAAAGCAGTATCCTTACAGGTAGTTAGGT
>WFNQ01000107.1 GCA_015488565.1 Thiomicrorhabdus sp. | reverse complement strand
GAGTATCGGGACGACTATTAACCAACATTATGTCACCATTTCGACCAGTAAATTGACCTGTAGTTTACTATTTCTGGTCGAAGTGATGTTGGATTTTTATGTCATTATTGAGTTATATCAATGAGTTGAGTTGTTTTTAAGGGCTGACTATTTAACGACTTTGATAAGCTCGGCTTATGATGTTTATGGGATTTGCAGTCGGTTTTTAGTTCTCGGACAGGCTCCTAGGGTTTATCAATCACATAGTCTTCATAGTCAGTATTTGAGGCTTCGACGATGTTACTCACAACAACGTCGATGGCGGAGAGTCCTACGCCTGCTTTTTTTAGGCTCGCTGAAGTACCTGAAATTAATGGATGCCAGTTGGGTAAAGGTTGGCCACGGTATAGTATTCGGTAAGCGCAGGTATCAGGTAACCAATCAAACTCTGCAACTCGATCTTGAGTGAGTTGAACGCAAGTAGGCACATTGGTACTTCGGTTAGGATAATCACCACAACGTCCCGTGGTTAAATCGGAGTAATCACAGACAATTCGAGTGTAAACAATCTCTTCCGTCTCATCGTCTTGCAGCTTGGTTAAGCAACACAAGCCACAGCCATCACATATCGACTCCCACTCTGATAGAGTCATCTCATCCAAGCTTTTTTTCTCCCAAAAAGGAGGGATGGAAGTTACATCATTTTTCATCGTATGTTCTCAATCATCAATCTATTAATAAAACCCGAATTCACAGATAGAAATACGGATTAGAATTAGGGGGCTTTACCATCTGTCTTATCAATGGCATATCCCTTATTTAAAGCGGTTTTAGAAGGTTCTGGTTTGATGCTAACGAATAAGGTTTAGCCATTTTCATTTTAGTTGATTTAACTTTTCAATCTCATGCAGTTAACCGATAATCAAGAAGATGGGGAGATTTTTCAAGTAACTCCAGTAATACCTGTGTTGAGCCACTAGGAGTTCTTTTACCTTGCTCCCATTGCCTAATTGTAGATGGGCTAACATTCAAAAGATCAGCAAAAACGGCCTGACTTAAGTTCATTTGTTTTCTTAGCTTTGTTATTTTTTCAGGTGGGAATTCCACATCAGGTATTTTTACACCGAGATCTTTGAGTTCTTTTTTTGTAAAAGACACTTCAAGCCCAGAATTCAACAGGTCTTGAACAGTGCTACCAATTGATTTTTTTATTGAGTCTCTCATTCTATTACCTCTATATCAAATAACGATCTTGCCTCTATAAGTTGTTTTATTTGGTTTTCATCTAAAGCTAGGAAATCATTCCCTAATTTTTTGAAATATAAGAGTTCTGTTTTACTTATATTATCTTTTTCATTCTTTTCAAAACCATAAAGAAATATAGCTTTCTCATCTTCTTTATAAACAACGATTGTTCTGAAACCTGAGCTTTTACCGCTATGTTCACGCTTGACACGAATTTTAAATAAGTTACTGCCTAAACCGGCTGTAGATAGCCCGTTGATTAGGTTGTCTACTGTGTCTAGTAAGTCTTGGTCTTTAATTTTGGACTTCTTTGCCCATTTTTTAAACCATTTAGTGCTCAGTTTCTTCATTGCTAAAGTATATCACATTGTGATATAGAACAGAGCATTGGAATGGCAATCCCCCCAACGAATCAGGTTAGAACTACGGCGATGACTGGCGAATGACTAACCGCACTTCGTAAATTTAATGTTGTTTTGTTGAATTATAAAGGGGGGGGGAAATATTTTGGATTAAAATTTTCTCCCCCCCCCCCAGGGCTAACGCATTAAAAAAAAAGTAAATATCACTGATTTATGATAACTGTAATTGCAGATGTTTGCTTTTTAGCCCCCTCCCCTGACAAGGGGAGGGCTGGGGTGGGGTTTCCTTTTACGAGTGATACCCCCTTCTGAATGACATTCATCTGATTATATTAAATTAAAGTCGACACTGACCCCACTTATTACCCCACTTATTTGTGTAACCACTCAAGTGGTTATACCGGATGCAATCAATAATTATTTTAGGCTTCATAAATTAAGACCTTCTAAAGCTCATCATCAAACTCCATCAGTAAGTCGGCACTTACACCCAGAGCACTAGATAATCTTAATAAGGTATCTGCTCTCGGAATAGCCTTGTCATTCTCAAAGTTAGCTATCTGTGATTGAGTACTATGGGACTTTTGTGCTAACTCAGCTTGCGATAAGCCTAAATGCACCCGCCAAGCCTTTAAAAGAGAATACCCCTCTAGAGTATTCAGCTTTACGACTTCGTGCGGCAGAGTATGACGCTTTCCATCATCACTTGATCTTAAGCGCTCGTAGTCACCAATCGGCAACACAGCAAAGGCAGGAATACCACCTTGCTCAATAATTTGTACGTTAGTATGTGCGTTCATCACGTTTTTTAACCTCTTCAATAATCGCTATCTCGATTACTTCATCAATATTTAAAAATACACGGTAGTTACCCACTCTTAATCTATGGGTGTATTCATGCTTTGTTAGTGGCTTAAGGTCTATATTAGGCTGGTTCGATTCTAAGGCCTCTACACCGTCTAAAATGCGCTTTATAACTGCCCTATCTTTTAGTTTTTTTAACTGCTTACGGGCTTTGTTTTTCCACTCAATACGCATACTTTAAAACCTACTTACTTAAACCTTAGCATATTGATTTATATATAAACAATAAGATAAATATACTTTATTAAATATTAAAATGCAATACCTGCCCCGCTTGTCCCGTTGCTAAAACAAAAACGGGACAGGCTTTAGCCCTTTGTTTATTAGGCCTGTATAAGCGGGGTTTATTGAGCTGCTTTATTGAGG
>WFNQ01000106.1 GCA_015488565.1 Thiomicrorhabdus sp. | reverse complement strand
TTCACCCCAACTATCAATTTGGTGGCACACAACCCGATGATGCCGAAAACCTCACCAATCGCGCACCCTACCCCATTTTGCACCTCATTAGAGAAGCCAGCTTAGAACGTGTTTTAAAACACTACCCTAACCCTGAACAGATTCCAGAAAACAACATTAAATGCGTTTCTAATTTAACAAAGCAAGAGAAACAACGTTTATTTCCCTATTTATTTGGCGCCAATCATTCGTAGAGACCCTTAGGCAAAGAGTGCCGTATTTATTGTTTAGTTTGTCGAATACCTTCAATCTCAAAAAATAACTCCAGCTCTTTGGCTGTCGAGCCAAGGTCATAAACAATGCCATAGTCCGCAAGCGCAATTTTGGCCGTTCCTTCAAAGCCTATACGATAACCACCCCACGGGTCTTTTCCTTCTCCAATGTATTTCACCTCAATCAAAATAGGTTTGGTCACACCACGTAAGGTAAAATCTCCTTTTAGTATTCCCGAGCCATCTTTTTCTTGTACAAAAGAGTGGCTTATAAATTTGGCTTCTGGATATTTATCTGTGTTTAAAAAATCCTGTCCACGTAAATGCTTGTCTCTTTTAGCATGATTGCTGTCAATGCTACTCGTCTTGATAGTAACCTCTATTTTTGCATTTTCAGGTTGGGCTTTGTCATAGCTAAAGTGACCATCAAAATCATTAAAACGACCTCTCAGCCAGCTAAAACCAAGATGAGATATCTTAAAATTTATTGAGGCGTGCATACCTTTTTTATCGATAATGTAGTCATCAGCCATCACGTTAGTCGCCGCTAAGCTAAGTACGAATAGTGCAGTATAAATACGTTTCATTTCGTTTTTTCCTTTGATTTTATTAAAATATTTGGGTTTAACATTCGAACAAAGGTAATATCTTTATCCAAAAAATGGTGCTTCAATGCCGCAATAACATGCACAACAAACAGAACAAGCAACAGATAGGAGGCTCGTTCATGAATATTACCAACCATATCGGCTTGTATTTCTTGGAGCGTAATCATCGATGGAATATTAAACCCATTAAAAACCTCAATACTTGCCCCTTTTGCCGTGGAAATTAAATAACCGCTGATACAAATAATTAAGAGCAAAATATAAAATAGAATATGTGCATATTTTGCGGCTTTTATTTCTATTTTTTTATACGTTTTCAATGGTGCAGGACGAGTGTTATTCAGTATCCAAGCTAGACGAATCATTAATAAACCAAAAACAACCATGCCAAGACTATCATGCCACCATAACGCTCGGTTATACCATGGATTGTAATACGTCAAAGTAACCATATACGCACCCAATACAAACAAGCCAATAATTAAAAACGCCATTATCCAGTGTAAAAAAATGGTTATTATTCCATAGCGTTTATGGCTATCAAAAAACCACATATTTTCTCCCCCCCCCCCTTACTTACTGAATAATAATTAACTGCACATTTTCTAACGCAGTAAACGTTAAATGTTCACCCGAAATCATATCGCCATCAGTCACCTGATCATCATTCGCTAACCCGATTCCTTTCGTAAGGTATAGGATATATTCACCGTCCAGTTTAACTTGTTCATCTTTTTGTAAAAGTGCCACATTTATCTGAGTTTTGGAAGGAAATTCATTTTCACTTTCGCAGCCCCCATACACCCTTGTGGATTTACCTTGCTTTAAACGATAAACCTTATAACTTGCAGGCTGTCCTGCGACTTCTGGCAATACCCATATTTGAACCATTCGATTCCAATCATCATCTGGGTTTACTTCATTGTGTGAAAAACCTTCTCCGCCTGCACGTTGCACTTGCACGTCATTTGCACTTAAGTTTTCACCTTCTTCTAAAGAGCCTTCATGAGAAATATTGCCATCAACCATGATGGAAATAACATCAATTTCATCATGACTATGCATACGAGTTTCACCATGTGGCATAAAACGTGCATCCGCTAGATAAACAAAGTTTTCTACACCGGGCCAACTGCCATCATCATTTGCTGAGGAACCAAATACCCTTGGACTTTTAACAAGACGATGCTCTAAAAGACCCGCGAAACCGCCTTTTCGCAAGCTATCTCGCTGTAGTTTTTTTTGCTGTGTTATTCGAGTCATTTTTCTCTAGTAGCCTGTTAGCTCAATAAGCCCTGATATTTGAGATTTTACACTATGTAATTTTTCATCATCACCCAAACAGTCAATGGTCGAGGCATCAATAATGGTTACATCGTGAATACCAATAAACCCCAGTACAAGTTTAAGATAACTGGATGCCATATCCATTTCACTACCAATTGATACACCACCAGATGCCATGACAACAATCGCTTTTTTATTTTCTAACAAACCAACAGGCCCATTTTCGGTATAACGAAACGTAAGACCAGCTCTAGCAATTAAGTCAATCCATGCCTTTAAAGCAGCTGGAATACTGAAATTATAAATAGGCGATGCAATCACAATATAATCTGACGCTTTTAGCTCTGCCACTAATTCATCTGAAAAATGGAGTAGCATTTTTTGCGCTTCTGTTCGCTCAGGTGGTGCCATAAAATTAGCGTTGATCCAAGCTTCATTAACAAAAGGCAACCCCTTTGCAACGTCTCGTTTGATCACTCCTTGTAAGACGTTATCTCCCTTTAAATGTTCAACAACCAAATCAGAAACGTGTCGAGTAATTGAGTCTGTATAACGCCCACTTGAATTAATATGTAATATCATTTTTGCTATCATCTTTAACGCCTGTCATTGCTTGTTAATTTAGTAAAGGTTAGTATATAAAACAGCACAAGAAGAATAAATAAGCAAAAAATAAACTTATTGATTCCACAGAGGAAACAATAAAAAAAGGCTAAAATGGATAAATTAAGTGCCATGAATCTATATTGTCACATTGTTGAGTCAGGACAACTCAGCATTGCAGCGGATAACTTAAATCTTTCTAAAGGGACTGTCAGCAAACAATTAGCTAAATTAGAGGCACACTTAGGTGGACGATTACTTAATCGAACCACCCGACGCTTAACGCCTACCGAAGCAGGCATCGCCTTTTATGAACGGGCAAAACAAATATTAGAATCGGTTAAAGAGGCCGAGTGTGCCGTAACAGGGTTAACCACCGAGCCACATGGCACACTCAAGATAAATGCTCCAATGTCTTTTGGAGGACACTACCTAGGAGAGTTACTCGCAAAATACCAAAAAAAATACCCTAAAATGAAAATTGACTTAACCCTGCATGACCGCCAGATTGATCTCGTTGAAGAGGGCTATGACCTTGCGCTACGTATTGCTACACTCAAAGACTCCACACTGATTGTCAGAAAATTAGCCACCTGCCATATTGTAATGTGTGCATCGCCCGATTATTTACAAAAAAACGGCCGGCCCAAAACGCCCAGTGACTTAAAAAATCACCCATGTCTTTTGTATGCCTATAGCGATTCTGTTAAAAACTGGGAAGTTGAAAATAAAGATGGAAAAAAACAACAAATACAGGTCAAGGGGCCACTCTATGCCAATAATGGTAGCCTTATTTGTGATGCACTCATTAATGGCATGGGGATCGCATGTTTACCCACGTTCATTATAGGAGACGCAATTCGAAAAAGAACCGCAGAAATAATATTAGATGATTGGCGGCCACCCCCAAAAGATATTTCTTTGCTCTACCCTTCCAACCGTCACCTATCCGCCAAAGTGAGAACGTTTGTAGATTTGGCCATTGAACATTTTCGACCTTTGACAGGCGATGTTAATCAATGGGATCGTGATTTATTTCCCAAATCCTTACATAGAAACGTGAAAAATAGTGTAAGCATTTGGAAAACCTAGTGTTTTTAAATATGCAGTCGCACCCATAGGTTCGGTGAAGTATTTTAAAATACTAGGTTTTTCAAAGGGGTGAGCTAGATTTGTGTTTCTATGTAAGGATTTGGGTATTTAATTCAACGTGCCCAAATAAGACTCATAGTCCCCTCTAAAATCAAGATGTCCATCTTCGCTTAAGACAAGTACGCGCGTGGCTAATGAGGAGACAAACTCTCTGTCGTGCGAGACAAAAATAATGGTGCCAGGAAAGTCCACCATCGCTTGATTTAATGATTCAATGGACTCCATATCCAAGTGGTTGGTTGGCTCATCCATAATTAAAACATTGGGTTTTTGCAGCATCAGTTTACCAAATAGCATTCGGCCTTGCTCGCCCCCTGAAAGGACTTTAACCGACTTGGTGATGTCTTTTTGTGAGAACAATAAACGACCTAAGACTCCACGAATGGCTTGTTCATCGTCGCTTTCTTGCTTCCATTGGCTCATCCAATCAATTAAGGTCATATCTTCTTCAAAATCAGACGCGTGATCTTGTGCGTAATAACCTAATTTTACATTTTCAGACCATTTCACAGTACCTGAAGTCACGTCGGTATCACCCATTAAACATTTTAATAACGTCGTTTTACCAGAACCATTGGGCCCGATAACGGCCAAACGCTCTTCCACTTCAATCATCATATTTAAGTTTTTAAGCACGTCATTTGCTGCGCCTTCATTGGTGTAGGTTTTATCCAATTTTTCAATTTCCAATGCAGAACGAAATAATTTTTTATCTTGCTCAAAACGAATAAAGGGGTTTACACGACTAGAGGCTTTCACTTCGGTCAGTTCAATTTTATCCAACAATTTGGCACGAGACGTGGCCTGTTTTGCTTTAGAGGCATTCGCTGAAAAACGACTGACAAAACTCTTAAGATCGTTAATTTGCGTTTGCTTTTTAGCATTGTCTGAATGTATTTGATCTTGAATCATGGCCGCAGCGGTCATGTATTGATCGTAGTTTCCTGGGTAAACACGTAGTTCGCCATAATCTAAATCGGCCATGTGAGTACAGACACTGTTTAAGAAGTGACGATCATGCGAAATAATAACCATAGTGCTTTTACGTTCATTTAAAACGGTTTCTAACCAACGAATGGTATTAATATCCAAGTTGTTGGTTGGCTCATCCAATAATAAAATATCTGGGTCTGAGAACAGCGCTTGCGCCAATAGTACACGTAGCTTCCAACCTGGCGCCACTTCACTCATGGGGCCATAGTGTTGTTCAACGGGAATTTCCAACCCCATAAGCAATTCACCTGCACGCGACTCAGCGGTATAACCATCCATTTCGCCAAACTGAATTTCTAAGTCGGCGACCAGCATACCTTCTGTTTCAGACATGGCTGGTAAACTATAAATACGATCTCGCTCACGCTTCACTTCCCACAGCTCTGGTTGCCCCATAATAACGGTATCAATCACGCTGTACTCTTCGTAAGCAAATTGATCTTGCTTTAGCTTTCCAACACGCAAGTCTTCACCAATACTGACAACGCCTGCAGTCTGCTCTAAGTCTCCTCCTAATATTTTCATAAAGGTGGATTTACCACACCCATTTGCGCCGATTAAACCGTAACGCTTACCTTCACTGAACTTAACAGAGATATTTTCAAAAAGGGGTTTTTCACCAAACTGCATGGTGATATTTGCTGTTGAAATCAAAATTTTTTCCTACTTGTATAGAGACGAGACATTAATGGCCGCTATTGTGCCACAAATCAAGATAAATATTTGTTCTAAAAACAAAAACCCCCAAATAATGCATTAGATTATTTGAGGGTTTTTGATTTAAAAAACATGTGATAACGCCTAAGATTACTCCTTAAACCTTATCGCAAACTAAATGGCTTCGCTTAACAATGCATTCATACGCTTAATAAAATCTGCAGGATTTTCTAGCGTATCGCCTTCTGCTAATTGAGCCTGTTCGAGTAAAAACAGTGACCACTCTTTTAACTTAGCATCATCTTCAAGCGTTTCAAGCTTTTTAACCAGTGGATGGTCTGGATTTAATTCTAAAACTGGTTTTTGTTTTGGAACGGATTGCCCCATTTGCTCCATCATACGCACCATGTGCGCCGACATATCACCCTCTGCACTCACGACACACGCTGGTGAGTCGGTTAAACGACTGGTCATACGCACATCCGAGACTGATGCTTCAATTGTTGATTTAACTCGATCCACTAAGGCATCACGTGTTTTCTTTTCGTCTTCTGATAGCTCTTTTTCCGCCTCTTCTTCAAACTCTTTTAAGTCGGCAGAAGTAATGGACTTAAGTGGTTTTCCATCAAAATCGGTTAAATGCGATACCAACCACTCATCAATGCGGTCAGACAGTAGAATCACTTCAATGCCTTTTTTACGGAACATCTCTAAATGTGGGCTACCTTTTGCGGCAGCATGTGTATCAGCCACGATGTAGTAAATGGCTTCTTGCTCTGGCTTCATGCGATCAACGTATTGCTCAAACGAAACACGTTGCTCTTCAGTTGTTTCGTCGTGCGTTGTGGCAAAACGAACCAACTTAGCAATTTTTTCTTTATTAGCGAAGTCTTCAACCAGCCCTTCTTTCATCACCTGACCAAACTGATCCCAAAACAGGTTGTAATTTTCTTGATCGTCCGCTTTCGCCATTTTTGCAAGTTCCGTTAAAATACGCTTAACGGAGGCGGCGCGAATTTTATCGACCACTTTATTACTTTGCAAAATTTCACGTGAGACATTTAAAGGTAGGTCGGCTGAATCAATCACCCCTTTAATAAAACGTAAGTAAGACGGCATGAGTTGTTCCGCATCGTCCATAATGAATACTCGTTTCACATACAGTTTTAAACCGTAACGACGATCACGTTCATATAAGTCAAACGGGGCTTTTTTAGGGATATACAGCAAAGAGGTGTATTCAAGCGTTCCTTCCACTTTATTATGTAAATGCGCTAACGGCTCTTCAAAGTCATGTGTCAGTGTTTGATAGAAATTTTTATAATCTTCTTCACTTAATTCCGATTTTGGTTGCGTCCAAAGTGCAGTGGCTTTGTTAACTTGCTCAAACTCTCCCGTTGTTTTTTGTTCTTTGGCTTCTTCATCCCATTCCGATGCAAGCATTTTAATTGGAAAGCTAATGTGATCTGAATAAGTGGTAATGATTGTTTTTAAACGTGACTCTTCTAAAAACTCACTCATATCTTCTTTGATATGCAGCGTAATTTCAGTCCCTTTTTGAGCTTTTTCAACCGTTTCTAAGGTAAACTCACCTTCACCTTGAGAGATCCATTTTGTCCCTTCTTCTTTAGGTGTACCTGCTTTACGGGTAATAAGGGTCACTTCGTCTGCAACGATAAAAGAGGAATAAAAACCAACACCAAACTGACCAATTAAGTGAGAATCTTTGGCTTGGTCGCCTGTCATGTTTTCTAAAAACTTTTTGGTTCCAGAATTTGCAATGGTTCCAATATTGGCAATCACTTCATCACGTGTCATTCCAATACCGTTATCGGAGATGGTAACCGTTTTCGCTTCTTTATCAAATTCGACTTGAATGTACAGCTCTTCTTCACCCTCGGTCAAGGCATCGTTCGAAACGGCTTCAAAACGTAACTTATCCAGTGCATCCGATGCATTAGAAACTAACTCACGTAAAAAGATTTCTTTATTTGAATACAGTGCATGAATCATTAGTTTTAACAGTTGATTCACTTCCGTTTGAAACGCATGGGTTTCTGTTGAACTCATCTGATACTCTCCATTTAGATTTAATCATTTAAAAAAACAAGTGACTAATCAATAGGGATTCGCTTATTTTTTTCAAGGGGAAAAACAAAAAAAGCACAGAAATTTCTGTGCTTTTTAGTTTTATTAAAAAGAAAGGGGTTAAACCTGACAGTTAATCATTAGAAAAAATCAATATCATCCTCAGCCTCTTCTGCTGAGTTCATACGCTCTCGCATTCGCTCTTTCATGACCGCAATCGCTTCATTAACCGGCATGTTCATGTCAAAAATAAGCTCAAATAGCTCTTCTTCTTCTCGCATGGTGGTGCCTTTACGAACGGTTGCTTTAAAACGCTCCCATTGCGCTTCATCTTTCACATGCATTTCATGCGAAACAATCTCAGCTAATCCCGATAAACCACGCGACACATGCTCCAAACGCTGACTCAACTTATCATAAAACTGAAAAGCAATCACCGCTTGTTGCATTTTTTGCGACAGCTCGGATGCTTCGTTAATCAACAACGATTGATGCTCATTAATACCACCTTCACTCTCATCATTGGCCAAATCCGCAATGTGTTGACTACTTGCTTGGATTTGTTGAATGTGCTCTGACATAAACGCAAACGAATCAATCAAAGTATTGACTGAATTATCACCGTCAGAAATCGACAACTCAATTTGAGCCACCGATAAATTTAACATCAAGATGGTTTCTTGAACTTCTTTAGCCCCTAAAGCTAACTCATGATTGGCCATATTCTACTATCCTAAAATTATGCGGCATTAAGAGAAGGAGGAACAGCCTTATGGTTTGAGACGGTATCCATGACATCTAAAATAAGTGAAACCGAACCATCCCCCAAAATAGTCGCACCCGCAACACCCGCAATTTTCATAAAGTTATTTTCTAAACTTTTAATCACCACTTGTTGTTGACCCAACAAGTCATCAACAAAAATACCCGCTCGTTGGCCAGAAGATTCTACTACCACAAGCAACCCTTCCGATAAATCTTTTTTGGCATCGTCCACACCCAACTTATCATGCAGTCGAATCACGGGGATGTAACTATCTCGTAACTTATACAGCTCTTTTTCGCCCGCAATGCCTTTAACCAAGGATTTATCAACCTGAATCGATTCAATAATAGACAACAAAGGGAAAACAAAGGTTTGACTGCCGACAGAACACAATTGCCCGTCCAAAATGGCTAACGTTAACGGCAAGCTAATGGTAAAGACACTGCCTTCTCCCAGTTTGGTTTTCACATCGACCGAACCACCCAACCCTTTGATATTACGACGAACCACATCCATACCGACACCACGGCCTGAAATATCACTGACCACATCTGCCGTTGAAAACCCAGCATGAAAGATTAAGTTAATAATTTCGTCTTGGCTTAAGTTATGGTCTTCTTCAATTACACCCTTTTCAATGGCTTTTGCTTCAATCACTTCATGGTCAATTCCTGCGCCATCGTCGGTGATTTGAATCATAATATTTCCCCCCTGATGGAAGGCGGCCATTTTAACCGTTCCCATCGCTGGCTTACCTGCTGCAATACGAACATCTGGTGTCTCAACACCATGATCGATCGAGTTTCGTACAATGTGAACCAGAGGATCGGTTAACTGCTCTAGCATGGTTTTATCCAACTCGGTTCCTTCTCCTTCCATTACAAGGTCAATCTCTTTACCTAATTTTTGACTGACATCATGCACAATTCGAGGCATACGGTTAAACGCAAAACTCACCGGCAACATTCGAATATTCATGACACTCTCTTGCAACTCTCGTGTATGGCGTTCTAAATGGGTCAACCCCTCTTTTAACTTATCCACCCAGTCAAAATTACCTCCCCCTTCTGAGCTGGCTTCTTCAGCATACTCACCAAACTGGCTCAACATGGACTGAGTAATCACTAACTCACCAACCAAGTTGACCATTTGATCAATTTTACTCAAATCAACACGAATAGAGCCTTCTTGCTTAGGCGCTGCTTTTGCTGCAGGCGCGGCGGCTTTCTTAGGTTTTTTAGCTTCTTTTTTAGGCTTGGCAACAGGGGGTTCAGCTACGGTAACAACGACAGGTTCTTCTGGGGTTTCAATCTCTTTCGCTTCAACAATCGTTGGTGCTGGTGCGGTAACAATGATCTCAGCACCATCACCATCAATCCACTCAAAAACCTCTTTAATGGCCTCTTCGTTCACAGAATCGCCAGAAAGCATTAAATCCCATTTGATATATAACGACTCTGGTTGAAAAACCGATAGTTCAGGTAAATCTGTTAAATTTGCTTCAACCGTTAAATCACCAAGCGTCTCTAATTCACGAAAAATTCGAATCGGCTCGTTACCCGTTTGCAATAATTCCGCTTCAGGTAAAATCTTAATGTGCCAAACACCCCCGCTGGAAACCTCAATTTCAGCCTCTGCCTCTTCCGCGTCATCCGCTTCCACACTGCCCAAAATCACTTCCATCCGTTTTTGCACTTCACTGGCTCGCGCTTCATCAATCGGTTCATGATTTTGTAGCTTAGTTAGCATGTCTCGTAAAATATCGACGGCGGCCAACATCGCATCAATCGACTCTTGGGTAACTTCTCGACGGCCGTCTCGCATCTCATCCAATAAGGTTTCTAATACATGAGTAAACCCAGCGATTTCGCTAAAGCCAAACGTACCACTGCCCCCTTTAATGGAGTGTGCAGCACGAAAAATTTCATTGATTTTTTCATTATCAGGTACCCCTGGTGGCAGATTAAGCAGGCCTGTTTCCATAATATCCAGACCCTCAAAGCTCTCTTCAAGGTAAGTTTGGCGAAAAGTTTCCATCATATCCATAGCATTCATCCTTAAAAAAGTTCGACATCGCCTTCAACAGGCTTCGACTCAATAGTATTAATGTAACGATTTTCTTGTTCAGCAAGCGACTCATTGTGCATTGCATTCAAACGTCTAACACGTACCCGACCGCTTAAAGGGTAATACAACACTTTCCGCGGATAAATATCGCCAATATCTTGCGATACAATTTTAAAACCTTCGGTATAAATATAATCAAATGCAAAGCCAATATTGTACCAACCAATATTGGTCATAGAACTCATAATGCGTCCACCACCAAAGAGCTTAAACTCTAAACGCTCTCTTTTTGCTCCCATTGCCAATAATGAATTTACAAGATTTTCCATTGCAAAGTTACCATAGCGGTTGGCATCGGACAGTTCAGAGTCTTGCGTATTTTTATTCACTGGTAGCATAAAATGATTCATGCCTCCCACGCCTGCAACAGGATCCCTTACACAGGCTGAAATACAAGAACCTAGAACGGTCTCAATACGTTCATCTTTTTGCGAAACATAGAACTCACCTGGCAAAATTTTTATGGTCGTAATGCCTTCAGCAGGATCAACACTTATTTGCATAATAACGCTTTAGCCTTTAAAGAGTTTAATTTGACCAAGCTATATTCGCATTGTTTCAAACATGTGGCAAGACTCATGTTCATGATTTTTTCTTTGCCAAAAGTTTATTTTCTTTATGCGCTTGACGACGTGCCTTAAAAAAAGCACTGATTTGCTGGCTACACACCTGCTCTAATACACCCGATCCAATGCTTACTTGATGATTTAACCTCATGTCTTCCAATAAGTTAAACACCGACCTAACGGCACCTGTTTTAAAGTCCGAAGCCCCATACACCAATCGCTTTACCCGAGCGTGCACCAACGCCCCCGCACACATAGGGCAAGGCTCTAAGGTGACATACAATGTGCAGTCTACAAGGCGATAGTTTTTTATTTTCTCCCCCCCCCTCTTTAATGCCAACATTTCGGCATGAGCGGTTGGGTCATGGGTTTGAATGGAGCGATTCCACCCTTCCGCAATCAATTGATTGTCTAACACCAATACCGCCCCTACAGGTACTTCGCCTTGTTGTGCCGCTTTATCAGCTAAAGAATAAGCGTGTTGCATCCAAAAAGCGTCTATTTCAGAGGAGGTTAACCCAGAGGGGGGGCAAGGTGAATTGAGTTTACTCAAGAGAGAGTGCTCTGGGGTACAAGGTGAATTGAGCTTGCTCAAGAGAGGGTGCTCTGGGGCAGAAATTTTTATCTCTTTCATATCCTATTTACTCAATATTGCATGAC
>WFNQ01000105.1 GCA_015488565.1 Thiomicrorhabdus sp. | reverse complement strand
TTTGTCGAAACACGAAGACCAATACCATGCCCTCGTTTTTCCAACATTTTTTTTACTCTATCGGACGCTGCTTGCGTTAACGTTACCGCCATAAAACCCTACCTACCTTTAACGAAAAGATCTTTTTAAAAGACACTCTAAACTAAGTCGTGAACTATTTTTTACTGCATACGGCCGTAATAGCAAGCCATTACTCGCGATATTATCTATATTTATGCATCTTCGTGTTTTTTATCTCCGGACAAACTTGCTCCAGACGGAATCAAAAGATCCTTAGAAGCATCTTCTCTTTTATCAATAATAGCCTGTAGAGTAATGCCTTTTAAAAAAGAGTCTATCATACCACTTAAATCAGACCAGAGTTCATGGGATAAACACTCACTACCGCCATTGCAATCACCACGCCCCGTGCACTTTCTTGCATCAACCAACTCATCCACGGCATGAATAATTTCACTCACCGAAATCGCTTCCGCCTCACGACTTAAACGATAACCACCACCCGGCCCTCTTGCACTCGAAACCAAACCCGCTCTTTTAAGCTTTGAGAACAACTGCTCTAAATAAGAGAGTGAAATACCTTGACGGCTCGAAATTAAAGAGAGCGTAATCGCACCTTTCCCTTGGTTTAAGGCAATATCAATCATTGCCGTCACGGCATAACGCCCTTTTGATGTTAACTTCATGGTATTACTGGCCAGTTATTTTATATTAAGTGGCACGGATTCTATAATAACCAACCATTTAACTCAAGAATTATTGTCTCTTTTCATAGCAATTCAAGTATTTTTCCATTATATCCCCTCCTTTCCAACCCAAAAGAACGTTTTATTGAGGGGGGGGAATTTTGGATTAAAATTTTCTCCCCCCCTCCTAAATGACATTCATCCGATTGTATTAAATTAAAGTTGACACTGACCCCACTTATTCACTTATTTTTTAAAGTCGACACCGACCCCCACTTATCACCCTAGTTTCTCTAATTTTCTTGCTAATCTTTGAGTGTAATTATGGTAAGGGGATACTGCTTCCAATATTTTTAAGTAATATGAGGCTTTATCATACTCCCCTATTACAGCATAATAATAACCAATTACCCCATGAAAACATACGACTTCAGTAGTATGAAACTTTCGGCGGCTAGGGTAGAGTTCGCTTAAGCAGAATTTTTGATCGTATACATCACCTACTTTATCAACTTCGCCACATTCTACTAAATAATCAGAGTAATTTAGCATCGCAAAAAGATAATTAGGATTACTTTCATAGTTCCTTTTCATTGTCTCAACGGCTTTTTTTCGCTGTCCAGTATTAGCGTAAGCAGCATATAAAAAATTAAAAATTTGCGGTATGTGCGGATATTTCCGTGTTAATTCAATTAATGTTTCAACTGTATTTTCTGGATATAATTGTACTGCCTCAAACAATTCGTCCATTTGATCTTGAATATCAGTTGGTAGCTCCCTGACCTCTTTGTCATCAATTGGTTCATCTGTAATTTCATAACCTAAATCACTTACTATGCTATTTATAGGCGATTTAGTAATCTTCGTGTAAGTAGAAGAACGATCCTTTAATTGTTTTTTTCTTTTATTTTTATCTCTTTTCTTACTCATGCCTGTATATTCCTAATGAAGTAATTCATGCCTAACGACCAAGCACAGCGACGATTTACAGCGGATGAGGCTTGGCGTAGCCAAGCGAAATGCGTTGTAAATTGTCGGCTGTAGCGCTTGGTTAGAAACGCGAGAAACTCTGGTAAATGATTGAGTTTACAGCCTGTGCTTTTAAAAAAGTTTACCGTGTTTCGTGAGTTTTATGTTGTTTTGTTGAATTACCAAGGGGGGGGGGAAATATTTTGGATTGCAAAACTCTCCCCCTCTTCTGAATGGCATCCATCTAATTGCATTAAATTAAAGTCGACACTGACCCCACTTATTGGTGAGAAATTAAGTGGGACACCAGTGGCTTTGACCCCTTTACCTTCCACTTATTTTCTTCGTTATGTGTTTTTGTTCATATTTGGTTTGCCGATATTGGATAGTTTTGTATCTAATGCATCCTGCTTCATTTTTAAAACAGCAGGTTGCACAAAGTAAAAATCAAATAATGATTCTATGACATCCAAATTCCAATCTGCTTCACCTGGTTCAACATCAACTACTTCGCCAGAGGATTCACTTTTAAGTGGATGTGCTGCAAAATTTCCTATATTTCTTATTCCATCAATTGCATTCGCAATATAGGATGGAAGTTTTTTGCTATCTAATACTTGCTGAATTTCATTTGCTAATGAGCCTGTTTTTATCCCAGCCATTTCGCGTAACAAATGCTGCAAACACCGCCTGCTTAATGCCGCACTAGCCTTAGGGCTATCCGCAACGACAAGACATGCCTCCTTATAATCATTACTAAAGGCCAATGGAACTTCCTTTGGAGAAGCGTTCCTCATCGCACCTTTTGGATAAACAAGAAATGATTTTTTTAGGCCTTCAACTTTATAACCGCCAAATTGTTGATTAACAATTCTGTCAGCAACAATTAAATATATGACATTCCTTTTACATGCAGGACACAAAATTTTGATAGTACCCCATGCGCCTTCACAATCATTACCGAGATACCCAACATCTTCGGTTGCATGTATTTCTATTAAGCAATGTGGACATTTCATTTTTCAATCCATTTCAAAAATTCTATATTCACCTGAATCATAGTCATAAACTTCAACCTCCGCACCGCACCACCTCCAGAACTTTCAATGTTTTGTACCTCACCATATTGGTATTCACCACTTTCGTAGTCGTAATATTCGATTCCTTCACCATTCCTGACTAAATTACCGCCATCAATTTCAATATAATTACCTGTATCATAATCGTAACCATCCCACTCTATTGCGAATAGATGAACTAAACAGAATGATGAATAGGAAAATGCACAATCTTTTTATGATGATACTTCCACTTTACACATAACGACCAAGCTCAGCGGCGATTTACAGCGGATAAGGATTGGTATAGCCAAACGAAATTCGTTGTAAATTGTCGGCTGTAGCACTTGGTTAGAAACGTGGAAAACTCTGGTAAATGACTGAGTTTACAGCCTGTTCTTTTAAAAGAGTTTACCGTATTTCGTGAGTTTTATGTTGTTTTGTTGAAGTATAAAGGAGGGGAATTTTGAGGTTAAAAAAAATCCCCCCCCCCCCTACCTATAAACTGCTTTTTTCTCTTTTAAATGCGCGGCTTGAAGGGGGTCACTGGGTTCTAAAACGGCGTCGTCTAGTTGGGGGAGTTTGGTGTCTATTAACTCTCCGCCTAGTTTGGCGAGTTCTTTTGCCATGGCGTCCATTTTTTCGTCTTGTACTTGAATGTGATCCAGTAGGCTGTAGATGGCTTTTTCGACGGGATCGG
>WFNQ01000104.1 GCA_015488565.1 Thiomicrorhabdus sp. | reverse complement strand
TTCTCTTTTTGCTCTAGCCAAGAGGAGTAGTTTCCTTCGTAAGGGATTCCTTCGCCTCTATCCAGTTCTAAAATCCACTGTGCGGCGTTGTCTAAGAAGTAACGATCGTGAGTGATGGCAACCACGGTTCCCGTAAAGTCGAGTAAAAAACGCTCTAACCAAGCAATGGATTCGGCATCCAAATGGTTGGTTGGTTCGTCGAGCAGTAGCATATCGGGTTTTTCGAGTAACAGTTTACACAGCGCCACACGGCGACGCTCTCCCCCAGAAAGTTTGCTGACATCGGCATCCCAAGGTGGAAGGCGTAAGGCATCGGCGGCAATCTCTAAGGTGCGTTCAATATTATGACCGTCTTTGGCTTGAATGATGTCTTCAATCTCGGCCTGTTTTTTGGCCAGCGCATCAAAATCAGCATCGGGTTCGGCATAGGCCGCGTACACTGCATCCAGTTCTGCGAGTGCATTAGTGACTTCGGCAACCGCTTCTTCAATGTTGCCACGCACGTCTTTGCTTTCGTCTAGCTGAGGCTCTTGCGCCAAATAGCCAATTTTAAGCCCTGGTTGTGGGCGTGCTTCACCAATAATATCGGTATCAATGCCAGCCATAATTTTTAGGAGCGTGGACTTACCAGAACCGTTTAACCCCAATACGCCAATTTTAGCGCCGTGAAAAAAGGAGAGCGAAATGTCTTTTAAAATATGACGATTGGGCGGAACCACTTTTCCAACGCGGTTCATGGTGTAAACAAATTGTGCCATGTAAAATTCCCTGATTTCTTAAAAATAATTTGAATGAGAGCCACTTTACCGAAAAAGAGAGGATAGTTCCAGAAAGGTAAGGGGTTATATGAAAAAAAGGATGGATAACATGAGATAAATTCATGTTTTGGCCTTGTTTTAAATTGGTTATTTGGGCTGAAAACAGGTAAAATCTTTCTTTTTTTAAAGATATTCATTTCTGAAACGGAGAGCCTGAAAAATGTTCACAAAATCGATGACAATTGCTGGTTATGATGACTTAATTGCCGATGCAATTAAAAATGAAGAAGTGCGTCAAGAAACTCATATTGAGTTGATTGCATCCGAAAACTATACCAGCCCACGCGTCATGGAAGCACAAGGTTCTTATTTCACTAATAAATACGCCGAAGGATATCCCGGCAAGCGTTATTATGGGGGGTGTGAATTTGCCGATGTCGTAGAGCAGGCCGCCATTGATCGTGCTAAAGAATTATTTGGTGCGGATTACGCCAATGTTCAGCCGCATTCCGGCTCTCAAGCCAATGCGGCGGTTTACATGGCATTGGTTAAGCCCGGTGATACGATTTTAGGCATGAGTCTCGCGCATGGTGGGCACTTAACACATGGTTCGCATGTGAGCTTTTCAGGTAAAATTTATAACGCGGTTCAGTACGGTATTGACCCCGTTTCAGGTAAAATTGATTACGATGAAGTGCAAGCGTTAGCCAATGAACATCAGCCTAAAATGATTGTGGCGGGCTTCTCTGCTTACTCTCAAGTAATTGATTGGGCGCGTTTCCGTGAAATTGCCGATTCAATTGGTGCGTATTTATTTGTCGACATGGCACACGTAGCCGGTTTGATTGCAGGGGGAGAGTACCCTAACCCGATTGAGCATGCACACGTTGTGACCACCACAACGCATAAAACATTGCGCGGTCCTCGTGGTGGATTGATTTTGTCTAAGTCCAATCCGGACCTTGAGAAAAAATTGAATTCAGCCATTTTTCCCGGCGGGCAAGGTGGGCCATTGGTGCATGTTATGGCGGCAAAAGCGGTTTCATTTAAAGAGTGTTTAGAGCCAGAGTGGAAAGACTACTGCCAAAATGTCATTAAAAATGCCAAAGCGATGGCAACGGTCTTTATGGATCGCGGCTGTGATGTGGTATCGGGTGGAACAGAAAACCACCTGTTCTTAGTGAGCTTAATTAAAAAAGGCTTAACGGGTAAATTAGTGGATGCCGCCTTAGATGCCGCGCACATTACCATCAATAAAAACGCCGTACCAAATGATCCTATGTCTCCCTTTGTCACCAGTGGTATTCGGGTTGGAACGGCTGCGGCCACCACACGTGGATTTACCGAAGACGATTGTGTCAATTTGGCTTCTTGGATGTGTGACATTATTGATGCGTGTGACCAATCAACAGAAAGCTGGGATGCCGATGTTGTGGCGGACGTTTGTAAAAAAGTCACCAAACTGTGTGCGGATAAGCCCGTTTATAAATAAGTTTATACGCTATTTGGGCAACCAAACAGACTCGTTAAAATCGAAAAAACCACCTATGCAATCGTTGCAGGGTGGTTTTTTCGTATTTGAAAATTGAATAGGGGGGGGGAAGAATATGCACTGTCCATTTTGTAATGCACCAGAAACAAAAGTGGTTGATTCTCGCTTGGCTACCGAAGGCTCTCAGGTTCGACGTCGTCGGGAGTGTATGGGGTGTGGTGAGCGTTATACCACTTATGAAACAGCCGAACTCTCTTTACCCAGAGTGGTAAAAAGCGATGGTAATCGTGAAAAATTTGATGAACAAAAAATTCGTAAAGGGCTGATTAAAGCACTGGAAAAACGCCCCGTTGAAAGTGATGAAATTGATCGAGTTGCCAGTCAAATCACCAAGCGATTAATGACCGAAGGGGTGCGAGAAATTCCATCCCAGCAATTGGGCGAATGGGTGATGGAAGCCTTGCAAGAGTTGGATCAAGTGGCGTATGTGCGTTTTGCTTCGGTCTATCGTTCATTTCAAGATGTGAATGCGTTTCAAGAAGAAATTGATAAACTGGTGAAAGCGACCCGTGCAAAAGGCTTAAACAGCACACTTAATCATGGTCAAAAAAATTAACGCTGTGACGCTATCTGAATTTTCAGCCGATGACCAGCGTTATATGCAACAAGCATTAACCTTGGCTCAAAAAGGACGCTACTCAACCAAACCCAATCCTGCCGTGGGCTGTGTTTTGGTTAAGGATGGTCAAGTGGTTGGAACAGGGTGGCATAGTCAGGCGGGGCAACATCATGCGGAGCGTTACGCGTTGGAGCAAGCGGGCAAGCTTGCATTGGGTGCAACAGCGTATGTCACCTTAGAGCCTTGTTCTCATTTTGGGCGAACCTCCCCCTGTGCGAATGCATTAATAGAGGGGGGGGTAAAAAAAGTGTGCATTGCTATGCTTGATCCCAACCCTTTGGTATCTGGTAGGGGGGGTGAAAAACTGAATCAAGCGGGTATTGAAGTACGGGTTGGTTTGTTAGAATCAGACGCTCAGGCGTTAAATAAAGGCTTTGTACGTCGAATGAAATACGGTTTACCGTATGTGATTCTAAAAATGGCCAGTAGTCTGGATAGCCGTACCGCACTGCAAAATGGCAAAAGCCAATGGATTACAGGCGCCGAATCGCGTTTAGAGGTGCATAAATTACGTGCCAGTTGCGGGGCGATTATCACGGGAATTGGCACGGTATTGGCAGACGATCCAAGCTTAACGGTTCGTTTGCCCAGCGATGTTTTGAGTGCAATGAACTTAGAGGCGGAAACCTGCCAACCGTTACGCGTGGTGTTTGATTCCGAATTAAACATGCCACTGAACGCTAAAATGCTAAGTGAACCGGGGCGCACATTGATTGTGACAGC
>WFNQ01000103.1 GCA_015488565.1 Thiomicrorhabdus sp. | reverse complement strand
TCGGGACGACTATTAACCAACATTATGTCACCATTTCGACCAGTAAATTGACCTGTAGTTTACTATTTCTGGTCGAAGTGATGTTGGATTTTTATGTCATTATTGAGTTATATCAATGAGTTGAGTTGTTTTTAAGGGCTGACTATTTATTAAGCGAAAAGCAAAATAGAGTGCAGAAGCTTCATCACCGGCATTGCAGTAAAGAATGATATTTTTTTTGTTGGGTAATTGAGAGAGAAGTTTTTTTATTTTATCTGTTTTAATGAAAGTGGAATAAGCTGTTTCTCCTGTTTGTAGGACACGAGTATTAAATAATTTTGAAAACTCTAGGTTGACTGCGGTGGGAATATGCCCCAGTCGACTACCCCTTGTCTTAACGCCTTCAAATTCTGTTTTTGGACGAGCATCAATAAGAAGGGTATCGTTGGTTTGAATTGCCATTAGGGTGTTAAACTTGGAAGCGAGTCGGCTCGTGTTAAGCTCAATGATGTATTGAGAGGGCGCGCGTATTACCTGGTTTGAGTCAATAGGGAGGCCTTGAAAAACCCATGAAAAATAACCACCATCTAAAATGCTATTAGAGGGATGTCCATAAAATTCAAATGTCCAAAAGGCTCTGGGAGCAACTAAAGGATCGTTGCCTGAATAAAAAATGAGATGATCTTGTTTTCGTATGCCTGCCTGCTCAACCACTTGTTGGAACTTTAGGGGGCCAATAATACGTTTTTTAATCTGGTTTCTGGTTTCATATAGTTGTGTAATAGGGAGATTAATTGCTCCTTTGATATGACCAGCAGAATACGCTTCTGGAGAACGGGTATCAATAATAACAATATTTGGATGACTGGTTTGTTGTTGGTAAGCGGCTTCAGGTGGCAATAATAAGGGCAGAGAGGAAGCGTGAGTTTTGTGGCCAATAAGTAACAAAAAAAGCAATAGGCTAATGAGTAAGACGAGAGAAGAACGTTGAGCAGCGAAGTAAAATAGGGAAAAAGCTGTATTTATTTGCCGGTGAATTTGCGTTATATGATAATGCATAATTAGGATGCCTATTTTCTATAACTTGAAATATAGCACAAACGGCTTTGAATTCGGATAAATAAACCGAATTAAACCTGAATGAGCAGAGCTGTGTGTCTCTTATTGGTTTTTATTGAGTTCTGTTTTGTAAGGTACACCTGAAATATCGGTGACGAGTTTGGGGAGTAAGTAGCCAGGTAGTTTTTTACGTAGGGCTTGTTGTAATGATAGGGCTGTGCTGTTGTTCACTTCAAAGTGCGCTGAGCCCTGTACACGGTCCAGTTGGTTGAGGTAGTAAGGCAACACGCCTTGTGCAAACAGGGCGTGACTCAAATTTTCTAAAATAGGGACTTGATCATTAACCCCCTTCAGCAAAACGCTTTGGTTTAGTAGGTGAAAGCCTGCTTGTTTGTATTGTTGAAACAGTTTGGCGGTTTTCTCGCTGAGTTCATTGGCGTGATTGCAGTGCACCACCAGTACTTTATTTAATCGAGACTGCTTTGCCCAAGTAATAAATTCCGTTATGGGGGCTTGACTCGGGGCGACCACGGGGGTGCGACTGTGAATTCTGAGGGTCTGAATATGTGGGATGGCTTCAATTTTTTGGATTAAGCGAACAAGTGAACCTTCCGATAGGCTCATTGGATCTCCGCCACTTAAAATGACTTCATGAATGCTGTTGTCTTGTTGAATATACTCCAACGCTTTTTGCCAGTGTCGAGTATTACTGTGAGAGGCATAGGGAAAATGGCGACGGAAGCAGTAGCGACAGTGAATATCACACTTTGGACTGGCGATGAGTAATACTCGACCGTGGTACTTGTGAATCAGGCTGGGAGAGGGGGTAAAGTCTAAATCGTGAACGGGATCGGTACTGAATCCAGTCGCGGTTTGATTTTCGATTTTAAGCGGGAGTACTTGCTTTAATAGGGGATCGTTTGGGTCAGTTAAATCCATCTGCAGCATAAAATCATCAGGGACTTTAAGGGGAAAAGGGCTGTTATCGTCGATATTAAGGTCGGCTAAATGAGCGATTTTAAATTGTTTTTTTGAATTAAACAAAGGGATTGATTGAGTCATGTGGTCATTTTTAAGTTAGAATATGCGGATTAATTTTTCTACCCAAAGCCCTACATATAAACGTAGAAAGTAGTGTAAGGATTTGGGCTCTATTTTATGATAAGTATTCGGGTAAAGATATGGCAACGTATAGTACAAATGAATTTAAAAATGGTTTGAAATTTTTAATGGACGGTCAACCGTGCTCTATTGTGGAGACCACTAGCGTTTCCCCAGGAAAAGGGCAAGCATTTAACCGCGTGCGATATCGTAACCTGATGACGGGGCGTGTCTTGGAAAAAACCTTTAAATCGGGTGAAAAGGTTGAAGCGGCCGATGTAGTCGATACCGATTTACAATATTTATATGCCGATGGTGATTTTTGGCATTTTATGGATGCAGAAACCTTTGATCAATATCAAGCGATGGAAGCGGCTGTAGCAGATGTACAAAAATGGTTGATTGAACAAGACATGTGTACCGTTACACTCTTTAATGGTCAGCCCATTTCAGTCACCCCGCCAAAACAAATTACCTTGGAAGTGACTGATACCGATCCTGGTTTAAAAGGGGATACGGCAGGAACCGGCGGCAAGCCAGCTACTCTATCAACGGGCGCAGTGGTACAAGTTCCTCTCTTTGTACAAATTGGTGAGAAGGTGATTGTGAACACCGAAAAGGGTGAATACATATCACGTGCCAAATAATAAGCCTTAGGTTTTTACCTTAATGAAACGTACGGTTTTAAAAAAACGCTCGCAATTACTTCAGCAGTTACGGGCGTTTTTTTATGCCCGTTCGGTCATCGAAGTGGATACCCCTATGCTGTCTGAATCAGGCGTTCCAGACTGTCATTTACATGCCTTAACAACATTGGTTCTGGCGCCAGAAAAACCAGCCCCACAACCCTACTATCTGCACACCTCTCCTGAATACCCAATGAAGCGTTTGCTCTGCCAAGGCAGTGGCGATATTTTTTATTTGGGCAAAGTATTTCGGCAGGATGCACTCAGCCCACGGCACCAAGTGGAGTTTGTGATGCTGGAATGGTATCGCTTGGGCTTTTCAATGTTTGATTTGATGGCTGAAGTCGCAGAGCTGGTTCAACAAGTGCTGCGTATTGAGTATTCTGATGCCTTCACGGTCGAGTACCTTAGTTATCAACAAGCGTTTGCACACTATGCCGGCATTAAAAATATTTTTGAGGCTACGGCTTTGCAGTGCCAGCAGTGTTTAATCGAAAAAGGTATTCCAGAGATTGTTGGTGTTGATGCCAATGATAAAGTGTTATGGGAGCAGTTGGTTCTAACGGAAGTCATTGAACCTCGCTTGGGCTTTCAGGCAGGGCAAGCCTGTCTTACTTTTTTATATCACTACCCTGCTAGTCAAGCCGCTTTGGCGCAAGTTCCGGAGGAAAACCCTGAGGTTGCTGAGCGTTTTGAACTCTTTGTTAAGGGCATTGAATTGGCTAATGGCTATCATGAGTTGGCGGATGCCGAGCAATATCGTTCACGTTTTGAGCAGGCATTATCTGAACGCAAGGCGCTTGGTTATGCC
>WFNQ01000102.1 GCA_015488565.1 Thiomicrorhabdus sp. | reverse complement strand
CCACTGTTTGCTAAGTTTTATGACTTTTACTCGTTTAATATTTTACCTAAAATGGGCAAACTGATTGCAAACGATGAGGCCAGCTATCAATACTTAGCGGAATCCATTCGAATGCACCCAGACCAAGAGACACTAAAACAGATGATGCTCACCGCAGGGTTTGATAAAGCCGAATACCTTAATATGAACGAAGGCATCGTGGCACTGCACCGTGGGTGGAAATTTTAATTTTCTCCCCCCCTTACTTACGATTCACACTAAAAGAGTATATGCCATGCAACAACCCAACCTGATGAACATGTCTCTCTCTAACACCATCGAATCGATATTAAACGCCGCCATTCGGTTAGACGATATGCAAGGCGAGGCGTTTAATGCGCTAGAAGATAAGGTCATTGCCGTCACGCTCACGCCAATGGATTCGCCACTGTATTTTATCGTCACCCATGCCATGGTGAGTGTACAAACCACACTGCAAGGCGAACCGGATGCCGCCATTCAAACCACCTTTATTGACTTTGCCAGCTTGCCCTTTAATCGCCATTTACCTCACGCTAAATTATCGGGTGATCAAACAGTCGCACAAGACTTTATTCATGCATTAGGCGCATTAGACATTGATTGGGAGGAGCAACTCTCTCACTACACGGGGGACTTAATTGCCTTTAAAGTTGGGCACGGCATTCGCTCCCTACTCAACACTCAAACCGATATAAAGCAGACCGCCTCTCAAACGGTACGAGAGTACCTACAATTTGAATTAGAGGCCGTTCCAACACAGCGTCAAGTCACTCGTTTTTGCCAAGATGTTCATGCCATAACCAATGAGGTTGATGCCCTTGAAAAGCGCATTAACCAACTCAGCTCCGCAACACCTCTTTAATTATTAAAAGAACCTTTATAAATGAAACGCCTCAAACAATTTTTTCGTATTATCAAAATCAATCGTGTCCTTACCTATTATCAAATCGACAAAATGGTGTTAACCGATACTAAATACGCTTGGCTCATTTGGTTCAATATGATTGCACCATGGAACTGGCGTAAAAAAGCAAACTGTAGCCGTGGTGAAAGTATTCGTTTGGCTTTGGAAGAGCTGGGGCCTATTTTTATTAAACTCGGTCAAGCACTGTCCACTCGTAAGGATTTATTACCACAGGATATCTCCATTGAGTTAATCAAGTTGCAAGACGACTGCCCTCCTTTCGATGCTGAACACTCCAAAAAATTGGTGGAAGAAGCCCTTGGAAAGACAGTTGAAGAGGCCTATGCCACGTTTGATACCGAACCGATGGCCTCCGCTTCCATTGCACAAGTACACGCCGCCACACTGCACACTGGAACCGATGTCATCGTGAAGGTTGTGCGCCCCGATATTTTGCCTATTATCGAGCAAGACGTTGCCATTATGTACGGCTTGGCGAGCTTACTCGAAGCCGCAGTCAAAATTGCCAAACGCCTGCACCCCGTTGAGGTCGTGGCGGAGTTTGAAAAAACCATTTTAGATGAATTAGATATGATTCGTGAAGCGGCCAATGCCACCCAACTAAGACGTAACTTTGAAAATTCTGATCTACTGTACGTGCCTGAAATTTACTGGTCGCACACCGCCGAACGCGTGATGACAATGGAACGTATTTACGGTATTCGCATCAGCGAAACCGAAAAACTCATTGAAGCGGGCCTCTCTCTAACCGACCTATCCGCTAAAGGCGTGGTAATCTTTTTTACCCAAGTATTTAAACACAACTTTTTTCATGCCGACATGCACCCCGGTAATATTTTTATACTACCTGATGGCCGCTATGCCGCGATTGATTTTGGTATTATGGGCACGCTCGATCCCGAAGACCAACGCTATTTAGCCGAGAACTTTTTAGCCTTCTTTAACCGTGATTATTTACGCGTGTCTGAACTGCATATCGAATCGGAATGGGTCCCAAGAAATACGCGAGTCAATGAATTAGAGTCCGCTATTCGCTCTGTATGTGAACCCATTTGGGATCGACCACTTAAAGACATCTCATTTGGACTGGTCTTAATGCGTCTGTTTCAAACCGCACGCCGTTTTGGCATGGAGGTGCAGCCCCAACTGGTTTTACTGCAAAAAACCTTATTAAATATTGAGGGATTGGGGCGTCAAATGGATGATGAACTTGACCTTTGGGATACGGCAAAACCCTTTTTGGAAGAGTGGATGCACGACCGCATGGGACCGAAAGGATTCGTTAAAAATATAAAGTCCAACCTTCCATTCTGGATGGAGCAAGCGCCACAAATGCCCGGATTACTGCACGCCAGTTTAACCAAATTGGCACACGCCGATTTTAATGGGCAAGCGGAACAAGTGGCACGTTTAGAAAAACAAATTGCAGAACAAACTCGCGCTCAACGCCATCGAACCGTTGGGCTACTGATTATTGGCCTCGCACTGCTGCCAGGACTAATCCATCAAGAGTGGATAGATGGAAGTACTTTACAACTTGTACTGCTACTAATCGGTGGCTGGTTGATTATTCGAAAATAGAGAACGGGGTGTTTGATTTGATAATAACAACTCAAAAACCTTAAGTTAAGACCCCTCTAAAGAAAGAGGTACCCTCCGATGGAAATACGGAGTTGTGGCCCATTGGCGTGCTATAAACGTATTTTTATATGCGAATTAGGGCGGGGGAAAATTAGGGATATAGACTATACTTTTTCATGCGCCATTAAAACCACCATGTTGTCACAATGAATCAACGAATCTTCAACAACACAGCCTAAAATAGATTCAATCTGATCGCTTGATTTGCCTAATAATTTAATCGTTTCGGCAGAGGAGTAGTTGACTAAGCCTCTTGCGACCTCTTGTCCCGTACCATCATAGCAAACGACCATCTCACCGCGAGAAAAACTGCCGCGCTGTGAGACAACTCCAACAGGCAATAAGCTACGGCCTGAACGTCTAAGCATCGCCGCCGCACCATCATCCAAAACAAAAGTGCCTTTTGCCTGTAAATGTCCTGCTAACCACTGTTGACGTGCCGTTAATGGCTCTAAATCAGGAATCAAGAGCGTGCCAAAATCCTCACCATTAAACAGTTTAGGCAAAATATTCTCTTCATTTCCAGAAGCAATCAGCGTAGCCGTACCCGAGCGAGCTGCACGCTTAGCTGCCATGACTTTGGTGTACATGCCTCCCTTGCCTAAATGCCCCCCCTCTGTGCTGGCCATACTCTCAATATCGCGACTGCTCACATGCACCTCATCAATCAATGAGGCGTTTGGATTTTCACGAGGGTTATCAGTGTACAATCCTTTTTGATCGGTCAAAATGACCAATACTTCAGCAGAAATCAAGTTTGCTGTTAAAGCAGCTAAAGTATCGTTGTCACCAAAGCAAATTTCATCGGTTACGACGGTATCGTTTTCATTAATAATGGGAACAACGCCGTATTTTAAAAGGGTTTCAATGGTGCTTTTGACATTAAGATAGCGTTCACGGTTTGAAAGATCGTCGTGCGTCATTAAAATTTGTGCGGTATGTAAATCAAAGGCTGAAAATTGAGATTCATAGGCTTGAATTAAACCCATCTGACCAACCGAGGCGGCGGCTTGTAACTCATTTAAGGCGGTTGGACGCGTTGTCCAACCTAAACGAGTCATTCCTTCCGCAATGGAGCCAGAAGAGACCAAAACAACTTCTATCCCCTCTTTTTTAAGCGTGGCCATTTGAGCCACCCAACGACTTAAGGCCTCAGTATTTAAACCTTTACCATCATCCGTTAACAAAGCGCTGCCAATCTTAATGACCCAGCGCTTAGTTTTCTTTAACTCTGATCGATTCACTTAATCACCACCACTAAAAATCAAAATCATCTTCAACTGTTGCGCGTACTGGCGCATCTTCTTCGGCCATTTCAATGCGATTTTGCTCTAAAGCGTAGGCAATATCATTCACCAATTTCTTTGTTCCCTCTCTTAATACTGCTGAGACTTGATAAACGGGCCCTTTCCACTCAATCTCCGACACAATACGTTCGCAAAGCGCATCCACCTCATCAGGCAGTAATAGATCGGTTTTATTCAGCACCAACCAACTGTCTTTGCCAGCAATTTCATCGCTGTATTTTTCCAGCTCTTTGTAGATGATGCGAATATTTTCAACAGGATCACTTTCATCCATTGGCGCAAGATCTACAATATGCAATAACAACCCAGTACGAGAGAGGTGTTTTAAAAATTGTTGTCCCAAACCAGCACCTTCAGATGCCCCTTCTATCAACCCTGGAATATCAGCCATAACAAAACTGGTTTCAGGCGAAACACTCACGACACCTAAATTAGGATATAACGTTGTAAAAGGATAATTTGCGACCTTAGGGCGCGCGGCAGATACGGCAGTTATTAAACTTGATTTACCCGCATTAGGTAATCCCAGCAACCCAACATCAGCCAATACAATCAACTCTAAACGCAAGTTACGTTCTTCACCATCTTCACCGGTAGTACACTGTCTAGGTGAGCGGTTTCGACTGCTTTTAAAGTGGATATTACCCAGTCCATGACGCCCGCCCTTGGAGACCAATAAGCGTTGACCATGCTCAGTTAAGTCTCCAAGCACCTCTAAAGAATCAATGTCAGTTACTTTAGTCCCCACAGCCACCTTAATAATAAGGTCCTCACCTGCTGCTCCCGTTTTTTGTTGACCCATTCCAGCCTGACCGTTCTGTGCACGATAATTTTTAGTGAAACGAAAATCAACCAAGGTATTTAAGTTACGATCTGCTTCAAGATAAACACTCCCACCATCGCCACCGTCACCGCCATTTGGCCCACCAAATGGAATGTATTTTTCACGACGAAAACTGGCCACGCCATTACCACCACGGCCAGCCTCAACATGAATGGAAGCTTCATCTACAAATTGCATATCATACCCTTTTATCAGCCAGTCCTTTCTACCCTAAATCAGCAGCAGAAACTATTTTATTCTATACAAACAAAAACGCCCCGTCAAAGCGGGGCGTTTTTGATAAACGGAAACTGAATATTATTCAGAAACAATCGTTACATAAGTACGCAATGGCTTACCTTTTGAGACAAAGGCAACTGCACCATCTGCTTTTGCAAATAAGGTATCATCTTTACCACGACCCACATTTACACCGGGGTGAAACTTTGTACCACGCTGGCGAACAATAATGCTACCTGCTGAAACAACTTCTCCACCAAATGCTTTAACGCCTAAACGCTTGGCATTGGAATCGCGACCATTTTTAGTACTACCTGCTGCTTTTTTATGAGCCATAGCATTGTCCTTTCGTTAACAACGTTATCCCCTATTCAGAAATAACAGCCGTTTTAAATTCATTTTTAAATACTGATTAAGCTGAAATCGTGCCGATTTTAACTTCAGTGTAGTTTTGGCGGTGGCCTTGCTTAGTCTTCGATCTGTTCTTACGACGACGGAACTTGATGATAGTTACTTTTTTGCCACGACCGTTTGATTCAACCGTCGCAGAAACTTTAGCACCTTCAACAGTTGGCGAACCAACCTTAATGTCAGCACCCTCACCTACCATCAATACTTCGTCAAACTCTACTGCATCGCCTGCTTCTGCATTCAAAGACTCAATGCGTAACACTTGACCTTCTCGAACTCGATACTGCTTACCACCGGTTTTAATTACCGCATACATGGAACTTCTCCCGGATTCTAAAATTCTGTTTTATATTACAGTCGCCAATCGCGACAAAGGCGGAATTATATAGACTTTTTATAGCAGGGTCAAAATAAAGTTAGACTTTTTTGAAAAAAGCCACCAAAAAGGTAACCAAAATGAAAATGACGGCCTTACGCGTGCTAAAAGCGATGAAAATACTAGCTTCATTTAACCATTCATACTAGAATTGCTTTTTTCACAACTTTACTTTGGCCAAGAGTGCCTATCTATAATGACCTTATCTGACATTCAAGCCCTTATTCAAGATGACATCCAAGCCGTTGATCAACTCATTCTCAAGCGCCTTGCGTCCGATGTCGTTCTCATTAATCAAATAGGACACTATATCATTAACAGTGGCGGAAAGCGCTTAAGACCTTTATTAGTGTTATTATCTGCTCGTGCATGTG
>WFNQ01000101.1 GCA_015488565.1 Thiomicrorhabdus sp. | reverse complement strand
TTCAGATTGGTGGCCAGTGTTTCAATCACCTCTTCAGGCATAATCGACAGTGCCGTTGCATCACCAAATACTTGAAAATAAGAGAGAGCGTGCAAGACTTCAATCAACTGCGTTAAAAGTGCTTGATAATCCACCCCCATCACCGCCAACTGCTGAATGGCCTGTTTTAATTGCTCTGAGTCCTCACTGGCAAGCGCATTTAAAATCGAAAGCCCGTACTGTTGGTCAACCCACCCAAGCATGGTCTGCACCGCATCAAATCGAACTTCGCCCGCACCATACGCAATGGCTTGATCCAACAAGCTCAGTGCATCCCGTATCGAACCATCCGCTCCTTTGGCCAGCAAGACCAATGCATTTTTATCAAACGGTACGCCCTCTTGCGTTAAAACAAACTCAAGGTGCGTTTCAATCTGTACCTGAGTCAAACGCATTAAGTTAAATTGCAAACAACGCGATAAAACCGTAATGGGCAATTTATGAGGATCGGTCGTCGCCAATAAAAACTTCACATGCTCTGGCGGCTCTTCCAATGTTTTTAACAGGGCATTAAAACTGCTTTTAGACAACATATGCACTTCATCAATTAAATACACTTTATAACGCCCTTGTGTGGGCGCAAACTGCACGTTGTCTAAAATTTCACGGGTATCATCCACTTTGGTACGAGACGCGGCATCCACCTCAATCAAATCAATAAAACGACCTTCATCAATGGAACGACACACACCACACACACCACACGGGGTAGACGACACGCCCAGCTCACAATTGAGGGCTTTCGAGAAAATTCGTGCAATGGTGGTTTTACCCACGCCACGCGTCCCAGTAAACAGATACGCGTGATGAAGTCGCTGCTGATCCAACGCATTCGCTAAAGCTTGCATGACATGGGTTTGACCCACTAATTCTGAAAACGTTTTAGGACGCCACTTTCGGGCAAGAACAGTATGATTTGCAGTGGTTGCAGTTGCGCTCATTGAGAACCTTAAAAGACACATAAAAAATTAAATTTATTTTAACGTGAATTCACAAACAAAGGAGGATAATTTGACGCGAGAAAAGAATTGAACTAAAAAATAAGGGTGGCAACCCTACCCGCCTTACCTCGGCGCACGCATCAGAAGGTACCGTTGCTTCCTTCCGGACCTGGCGGAGTTCCCAACTTAGCGTCGCGAGGGGACGAATAGAGTCACCATAATAGAGTGAGATTTTTATACTAAAAGTTCTCAAAAAAACAAATAGGAAATGGCGGAGAGCGGGGGATTCGAACCCCCGATAGGTTTAACCCTATACACGCTTTCCAGGCGAGCTCCTTCAGCCACTCAGACAGCTCTCCGTCCTAAATGAGGGGCGAATTATACTTGCTAAAACAGTGGTTGTCTAGGAGTCTGTCGGACTTAGGATAAATCTACTGCGAAAAAGCCATTTCGGCCCATTTTCCCGATCAATTTCGTTAAATATACTCAATATTCGCCTCAAATGATCGAAAAAATGGTCTCAAAATGGCTTTCTCTCGTGACGATCACCTAAGTCCGACAGACTCCTAGCAAGGTTTTTTTAAAATAAAATTAAGATTGCTGACGACGACGCGCCGCCATAAAGCCAACCAAGCCCAAACCACCAAGCATTAACGCAATCGAACTGGGTTCTGGTACAGGTGAGGCTTGAAAAAGTTCTATTTCAAGTTCATATTCACCCAAAGAACTGACTGAGTTACCAGAAACAAATAAAGAATAGGTGCCGGGTAAAATAACTCTTTTTCTCTCAAATACTTCACCATAAATATTTTCATAAATACCGACAACATCAGAACGGCTATCGGCCAATGTTGCAGGGCCACGACGACCACCGCTAGGCTCATCCCAAACGTCAGAAATATTCTCACCAAACTCAATACTAAAAAACTCTGAAACATTTGTTTGATAAGCAAAACTTTCAGCATCAAGAGACCAAAAAAAACCTTTAGGTACCGTGATGATAAACTCATCCGTAAAGAGCCCCTCTACGCCTGTTACAATATCAAGTTGATACTCCCAGACACCCGCCCATTCGTCTCCATATTCAAAATACTCCCCCATTCCACTTAGATCATAAACATTATCCGCAACTGATAAACTTGAAACTAAAGCCAGCGAAGCCACTACTCCCATTTTTTTAACGACATTCATACAACCCCCAATTTTATTGATTTGTAGATACTTTTACACAGGAGTATGGTGATAGAAAAAATAGCGTAATTTCTGCTACTTTTCTTAAAAATGAGGTTAATCGCATGGCTATGAACCAAGTTTTTAATCTGTCAACTCTCTCGTGCAAAGGTCTCTTGTAATATCCAACACGAATAAGTTCACTGATTCGCATATAGAAATTTTACTAAAATTATTTTGCACTGAGAATTAACGAAAGTTAGTTTTTTACTAATTAAATAGTAAAATAAACCTATTTAAAATAAAGCACAACGACAGAAAAACAACATAAAAAAAGGGTCGGTTTTTACAAACCAACCCTTTTTTAAGTAAGAACGTTTATAACAATCCTGCCGATTAAGAAAGCTCTCTCAACAAACGCGCTTCTTCCTGCTGTTTTACCCCGCCATGCCAGCGCCAAATATAATACAGCGCAGGAATCACAAACAGCGTCAACACGGTAGAGGACAGTGTTCCAAAAATCATGGAGACCGCAAGCCCGCCAAATACGGGATCCGTTATCATAATTAAAGAGGCGGACATAATCGCCAAAGCCGTTAGTAAAATGGGGCGAAAACGTACTTTCCCTGCTTCAATCACCGATGCTTTTAATGACTTGCCTTTGGCCTCAAACGCCAAGATAAAGTCAATCAGCAACAGGGAGTTTCGTACCACAATTCCGGCCAGTGCGATCACCCCAATCATCGAGGTGGCGGTAAAGGCCTGATCGGTAATCCAGTGCCCTGGAAAGACCCCAATCATGGTTAAGGGAATCGCCCCCATCACAATCGCGGGAATCATAAAGGAGCGGTAATAGCCGACCAAGACAAAGTAGATCAGAATAATCGCGACAATAAAGGCACTGCCCATGTCCCTAAATACATCTAGGGTTAAGCGCATTTCGCCTCCCCATAAAAGGTTGTAATCCATCACATCGTCAGG
>WFNQ01000100.1 GCA_015488565.1 Thiomicrorhabdus sp. | reverse complement strand
CATAAGCCAATATCAATCACATTCACGCCAGAATCCATTAAGCCTTGCGAGAGCGATTGCGCAATCTCTGGGCTTTCAAGGCGAATGTCGTAGCCAATAACCACTTGTTTGGGGGAAAATTCTGACGCATAGGCGCGTCCAATTTGATAGGCCAGTTCAGGGTTCAAGTCTTCGGGAACTTTGCCACGAATGTCGTAAGCTTTAAAAGCGTTTAAAGTCGTCTGAGTCATTTTATTGTTAACGTCCAATACCATAGTAAGTAAATTGATTTTCTTGAATCCACTGTTTGTCGTACAAATTGCGTCCGTCCAAAATCAATGGGGTGTTCATATTCTGTTTTAGCTTGTCTAAGTCGGGCGATAAAAAAGGTTGCCATTCGGTGACGACACACAAGGCATCTGAATTGTCAGTGGCCTCATACATCTCACTTGAAATAAGTAGGCGCTTTTGTTGCTCTAAAGAGATATTTTCTCGCATCCACATCATAAACTGAACATCCAGCATGGGGTCAAATATTTGCACGGTGGCACCTTGATTTAAAAAGGCTTTAATCAGGGTTAAGCTCGGCGCCCCTTCGATGGAAGTGGAGTTTGGTTTATAGCTAATGCCCCAGAGAGTGATGACTTTATCTTCAATATGGCAGTTAAAGTGTTGCCATACTTTTCGAAAGAGCGCCTCTTTTTGCTGTTCATTAATACGAAGTACGGCTTCCAATAATCCTTCTTTGGCATCGGAAGGGTTAATGATTTGGTGAATCCGACACAGGTCTTTGGCAAAGTGCGTGCCACCAAAGCCAATACCAGCATACAGATAGGATGAGCCAATGCGATTATCTGAGCCAATGCCTTGGCGAACCTCTTCAATGTCTGCCCCTAGAGACTCTGCCGCTAGTGATAGCTCGTTCATAAGTGAAATACGAGTGGCTAACATGGCATTGGTGGCGTACTTGGTCAGTTCGGCCGATTCGGGAGACATCTCAATCATCACGTTACGGTTACGGTTAAACGGAGAAAAAAGGCGTTTAAACTGTTTTAAGCTCTGCTTATTTCGGCTACCAATAATGATGCGGTCAGGGCGCATAAAATCTTGTATGGCTCGTCCATCCGATGCAAAGTCGGGGTTGATGACGCAGGGGATTTGAGAGAGGCGTTCAATTTCTTTTACGGAACCCATGGTGAAGTTGGAGCGGATAATGATACAACGGTTTGGGTTGTTTCCTTTCGATAACTTGCGTGCAATCTCCTTGCCTTCTTCACATTGGTCTGGATCAAAAGAGAGTATTTGGTACTCTGCTTCAATATCAAATGTGTTTGAAATCGCTAGGCGACCCGCATCTTCTTGAGCATCCAGTAGTTTGGTTAATCCCGGTTCAGAGCGTTCATTATCACGAAGGCCAATGAGGGTGACTTGGTTTCCAGTTCCTGCCAAACAGCCTGCGCACACAAGGGCACTGATATTACTGCCAAAAATATTAATTTTCATTGTGTTGTTCCCAAATATGTTTAAGGATATTGGCGGTAGAGCTATCGAGATCATCGGTGGACTGAGCTTGAATGTGGTTTAAAACATCTTTTGCCAGTTTTTTACCTAACTCAACCCCCCATTGGTCAAACGCATTAATATCCCAAATAACGGACTGCACAAAGACTTTGTGTTCATATAAGGCCACGAGCATTCCAAGGTGGTGTGCATCCAGTTGTTTTAGCAATAGGGTATTGGAGACTTGATCGCCAGGGTAGTTTTTATGTAAGTCTTCATTGGTGTCACCAATCATCATTGCGCGGCTTTGTGCAAGGCAGTTGGCAATATTTAAATTTTGATGATAAAGCGCACGTTCAGAATCCGAATGACCTTTGGTAAATAGAATAAAGTCCGACATGACGCGTTCTGTGCCTTGGTGGAGAAGTTGGTAGAACGCGTGTTGGGCATTGGGGCCCACCTCGCCCCATAAAACGGGGCAGGTTCGATAGGTTACGGGCGTGCCATCACGTCGTGTGCTTTTGCCGTTACTTTCCATCTCAAGTTGCTCTAGATAGCTGGCAAAATATTTTAAACGGGAGTCGTAAGGCAAAATGGCCTGTGCCGACAAGTCTAAAAAATTGGTGTTCCAAATGCCAATTAAACCAAGTAAAACAGGAATGTTCTGTTCAAAAGGGGT
>WFNQ01000099.1 GCA_015488565.1 Thiomicrorhabdus sp. | reverse complement strand
GTATCGGGCCCATGGCGAGCGCCACAGGGTCAATGTTTGGGTATTCCCACATAATAGCTCGTTTAATTTTCTAATAAAATGGCTGGAATGATAACAAAAAAACCAGCAGATAAAGAAAACTATTCCACCAACCCCCTAATCTCCAAATAAAAAGTACGTTTAGTTTGAGAGGCTAAACGATCCCTGCTTCTTCCCAGATAACATCACAATGCTCTTCAGAGGCTGCTTTTAACAACTCAATCAAAGGCATCGCACGATTTTTTAGGCTAACACTCTGATCATCCCAAGCATTCTTTTCGGTCTCAGTGCTTGTATCAGTATCTGCTTCAATCGCACTGATTAAACGATTAAGCGAAGCAAGTACATCCTCTGCCAGAATGGCACCTGGTACGGTTGCATGGAGTCCCATTTTTTTTAACATCATTTTCGCGATGTCATCAAACATGGTTATCCCAGCATGTGCTTTAGTTCGAAAGGTTACTAGCATTTGATTTCTCCTTGTCCTATCCAGACTCCAGTGTACACAAGCTTCAGCCCTCACCTATGTTATTTACAATATAAAAAAGAGAGGGGGGGGGAATAATTTTCAATTTTAAAAGCTAGAGTAAGACTCTATTTTATGGTGTCAAACCTTAAATTGATGCACCAATTTATCCAATTTATTGGCAAGGTGCTGTAAATCATGCCCTGCTTTTTCGGTGTTTTTTGCGCCTAATACGGCTTTTTCAGTCACCACATGAATTTGGTTAATGTTGCTGTTAATATCTTGTGCCAAGGTGGTTTGAGCTTGTGCGGCATTGGCCATTTGTTCACTCATTTGGTGAATATCGTCCATTAAAATAGTCACCGGTTGCAGTGCACTTTTGGTCTCGGCAATGGCTTTACAGCTTGATTCGGTCGCTTCTCGCCCTTGATCAACCATTTTAACGGTGGATAAGGTCGCGCGATGAATGTTGTCTATCATCTGTTCAATCTGCTTGGTTGAGTCCTGTGTTCGCTTGGCCAGCCCTCGAACTTCGTCGGCAACCACGGCAAAGCCTCGTCCATGCTCCCCTGCTCTGGCGGCTTCGATGGCGGCGTTTAATGAGAGTAAATTGGTCTGTTCAGCAATGTCTCGAATGACACTGACCACCATCCCAATCGAATCACTGTCGTTACGCAACTGATTAACCGATTGTGTCATATTATCCATATCGCCAGACAACGCTTGAATCACGTCGACAGAACCTAACACTTTCTCCCCCCCCTCTTTCACTCGATCAGCGGCTTGTTCTGTCGCACGACTGGTATTATGGGAGTGATTTTCTACACTTTGGGACTGCTGCGTCATATCGGCCATTGAGGCAGACAATACATTGGTTGCCTGCAATTGTTGCTGGGTTCCCTCTCTGGCTTCTTGTGTGATATTCAATAATTTACCTGATGACGCTTCCAGTTCGTGAATCGTTTCAGACACTTCTTTCAACATCCGCTGAATCTTACTGATAAATTCATTAAAGTAACCCGCTAAAGCCTCCATTTCATCTTGGCTATCTTGTTGATTTTGTTGATTTTTGGTCGGCAAGCGTCGTGTTAGATCCCCTTTTCCTGTCGCAAACTCTTTCATTAACGATAAGACAGCCTGTACGGGGTCAACCACCGATTTTGTGACTTGTTTCGAGACCCACATGCCCATAATTTGTCCAAAAACAGAGAGAATTAAGAGAAGAATAATATTAAATAAACTGCTACTTAATAAGCTTTCGCTCTCCAGCGTCATCTCTTGAACGGCCTGATTTGATAGGGTGATTAATGCGTCATCTAACTCATTAAAAATAGGGACAATATGATGCGACATCAACCATATATCGGTACGCCATTGCTCACTTTCATGAATGCCCGTTAACAACATGTAGTGCTCACGATAGGACTGATAAAGTGATTCCAATTGCACCAACCACTTAATATCATCGGCGGTGAATAAATCACGATATTGATTAAGTTGGTTTTGCAATGCCTCTATCTGATTAAGCTCCGAATCAATGGTTTCAATAGCGGCGTCTGTTTTTACGGCCAAATACGCATACACATCCGTATGCACACGTTGCCATGCCATTTGCAACGCAAAAACACGCTCTAATAATTCGCTATTTTTTGTACTTAAACGGGAGATTAAAGAGGAGTTTTGACTGGAAAATACACGTTGTAACTCGGTATTAATCGGAGCGAGATATTGATCGGCATACGCCAAGGCGGGGAATTGCTTATGAGGAGAGCCAATCGCCTCCTCCAGTTGTGCAATAACAGGAGGCAACTTTTGCAATAGGGCAAATAAGTGTTGAACCTCTTCCTGTTGTGAACGATCCGCTCCATTGAACTGCAAGTTTTTTTTAAGCGCCGTTTGAACGGCTAACAAGCCTGAACGATAAGACGCAAGCTGACCCACCTCTTGTGTTAATACATAGCTATTTAATGCATTCAGGCTTTTTTCTAACAGAAAAACAGTTTTCGCGGTCTCAATGGCAAAAGGCTGCTTCTCTTCAACCATTTCGGCAATATCCGAACGAACCATGGCCAAATTAACCACCGCTTGAATGGTGATAATGGCTAACACCAACCAAATAATACCAAAGCCAAAACGTATTTTTTGTTGAATCGACCGTGTTTGTAAAAATGCATTCATGAGAGATCAAATCTTTATTTTTTGACAGTACCTCCCAAACAGCAATTTAAATGCCAATTTATTCTTAACGACTAGGATAATTCCCTCTGGCAATCAAGCCTCCGTCCAGCGTTAACACACTGCCTGTCATCCAAGCGGTGGCATCCGAGAGCAGATAGGCAGTGGCTTCGCCCATCTCTTCGGTGGTGCCGTAACGCCCTACAGGAATTTTATCATGCCATTTTTGCGCCATCTTCGGGTTCGATAAAATCTGTTCGGTACGCTCAACAGGCACCACGCCCGGCGCCAAAACATTGACACGAATACCGTGCTGTCCCCACTCAACCGCTTGAACCTTACTCATAGCATCCAACCCCGCTTTAGAGGCGGCATACGCCGAGAACCATTCGCAAGTGGCTTGTGCATGAATACTGCTGTTATTAACAATCGCACCGGCTTGTTTGGCAGAAATACACGCCTGCGCAAAAGCGGTACTTAATAGATATGGGGCATGTAAGTTAACGGCCATGGTCTCCATAAACTGTATGCCATCAGCGTCTTTAAGTGCGGTGGTTTTTGAGACAACACCGGCATTATTAACCAAACCGTCCAGACCATCAAATACCTGCCAAGCCTGCTCAAAAAAAGTAGGTAATGTCTCTGGCTGTCTAAAATCACATGATAAAACAGCGGCGTCTGTCCCTAACGCTGTCACCTCTTTTAGAGTCTTTTCAATGCCCTCTTGATTGGCATTCACATGTAAAACCAAACGACACCCTTCCCGCGCCAGCACCCTTGCCATACCTGCACCAATACCACTGGATGCGCCCGTAATTAAAACCCGTTTTCCCTTTAATCCTTTCATCTTATTCACGCTTCCTGTTTGCTATTTTTGCCGATAAAAAATAATGAAAAAACCACAACATCAACCCAAAATACACCAATGCCAGCGCCAGCAATAGCACAGCAATCGCCGCAAAAATATCGGGGGCTTTCATTAATGTCGTCATTAAAGACTCTTGATAATAAAAAAACCACTGATTGTTTTCAGGAAAAACCAAGACGTGTAGCTGATAAAAAATGGCTTCTGCGCCATAAGCCATCACCAAGATCGCCACCAAAAAAATTACCCCCCCTACGCCTAAAAGCGTTTTAGAAAGCGATTGAAACGGTATGCCACGCCATTTAAAAAACACCAGCATACCCACCAGCAGTCCCATCGCATAGTATTCAGAGACTCTCAACCAATCCAGTAAATTCGCTACATCTTGCAGATGAATGATTTCTGGTCTGCGTAACAGGGTATTTATAACCTGTCCTTGCGCATCGTAATAGACAATTTGAGCTAACCCTTCTCCACCTTGATTAATGGCCGTCACAATTTGACTAAATAACACACTGTGTTGCGCTTGATCGGTTTGCTCAAACCCAGATTTGTAGACATTAAGGGGGGCAAAATTTTGAATCACCGCGCCAATGTCCAGAAAATTGTAAAGATAAGGGTAAGCAAAATCAATCGCACTTAAGCTTTGCCATGCAAAAAACAGCGCAATCCAAAAGGCGAGAAGCACCATCACCATTTGAGCTAAAAAAAACCTTTTCTTAAAGGCATTAAAAAATGGATGAATGATTACGAGCCTCCTATTAAGGCTATCCTGATAATAACTCTTGTCATTGAAAACACACCAATTTTTTAATCTTTTATGTATGACATTAATAGCGTGACAATTTTCTCTGTTGCTTTGGTGTCTGCTTGTTGGCGAATGCGATTTGAGGCGTTGGCTCTTTTTTGTGGATTGTGACACCAATCATTCAGGGCTGTCACAAGCCGTTGAGGGGTTAAGTCGGTTTGTTGAATAATTTCTCCCCCCCCTATGGCAACCAGTGCTTGTGCATTGGCCGTTTGGTGATCGTCTACGGCATGAGGGTAAGGCACCATAATGGCAGGTCGAGCACAGGCCATGAGTTCACTTACGGTTAATGCGCCTGAACGACAGAGTACCAAATCGGCACTGGCATAGGCGCTTTGCATGTCATCAATAAAAGGGACAATATGTGCGGTAATACCCGCTTTTTGATAGGCCTCTACGGCTTGTTGATAGGTTTTTTCGCCCGTTTGATGGGTGATCACGGGGTACTGGTTCTCATCCATTAAGGCCAACGCTTGAGGTAAGACTTCATTTAAGGCCAATGCGCCGCGACTACCACCCAGCACTAAAAGGTGACAGGGCATTTTTTCTTTTACGGTCTCTATCGCTTCCAATCCAGCTCTAACGGGGTTGCCAATGACCTGCACATGCTTGCCTTTAATGGCCGTTTGAGGAAACGCGGTAATGACTTGATGGGCTATTTTAGCAAGCAGCTTATTGGTAAGCCCAGGAATGGCATTTTGCTCATGTAGAACCAAAGGAATACCCAGTGATTTGGCGGCCAGCCCGCCTGGACCGCACACAAAACCGCCCATGCCGAGCACTAAATTGGGTTGTTCTTGCTGTATGATTTTACGGGCTTGTAACCACGCTTTGGTCACATTAATGGGGGATGCTAACCACCCAAAAAGACCATTGCCTCTTAAGCCTTTTATGGTGATTTCATGCAAAGGAATATCTGCATTTTTGACCCAAGTGGCTTCCATACCACCTTGCGTACCGAGCCAAATAACCGCTATATTTTGTGCTTTTAACGCGTGTGCCAGTGCGATACCGGGAAACACATGACCGCCTGTTCCACCCGCCATAATGAGTACTTTTTTCATGTTGCTGCCCTTTTGCGTGAGTTTCGTTTTGCTGCCTGTTTTTTAAGCGGTTTTTTTGGCGTTTTAGCGCTGTCAGAAGGTGTATTTTTCTCTTCTTGTTCAGTGGCCTCTTTGGGTTTCGGTCGTGGGTGATGGCGAGTCTCATAATCGACTCGAAATACCACGGCCAAAGCGATACTCATCATAAGAAGACTGCTCCCCCCATAACTCATAAAGGGTAACGTTAACCCTTTGGTTGGAAACGCGCCTAAGTTTACCCCCATGTTTATGCCCGCTTGCAGAATAATCCAAATGCCAATACCAAAGCAGATCATGCCACCAAAAAAGTGGTTGGCGTCAAGGGCTTTTCGTCCAATGCGGAACATGCGGTGTAAAATAGCCAGATAGAGTAAAATCAAGAAAACGACGCCAATAAAGCCAAACTCTTCACCGTAAATGGAGAACAGAAAATCGGTATGTGCATCGGGTAAATAGAGCATTTTTTGTACACTTTCACCTAAACCCGCACCAAACCATTCGCCACTGCCTGACGCAATCAAGGCTTGCGTGAGCTGATACCCGGCACCAAACGGATCTTGCCACGGATCTAAAAAACTGCTGACCCGCGCCATTCGATACTCTGAGGTCATAACCAGCGCCACTAAAATAGAGACCATGGGTAACACGGTCAAAACAAAATAACGCCACGGCGCCCCTGCAATTAATAACATGCCAGTAATCATAATCGCAATCACAAAGGTACTGCCATAGTCGGGTTCTAGCAACAGTAATACCGCCATCAACCCAAACGGCAGTGCCAAACGAATGACCGCTTCAAAACTCTCTTTTACGGCGCTAGAGTGACGATCCAAATAACCCGCCATAAAAACCACAATGACCAATTTCATAAATTCAGAGGGCTGAAAGTTCATGATTCCTAACGGAAGCCAGCGTTTACTGCCGTTAATTTCACGGCCAAAAATTAATACCGCTATCAATAAAAAAACACCAAAAAGAAACAGTTTTCCACGATTGTTTTCCCACACAGATAGGGGCACATGAAAAAAGAGATAAGCGGCAAACAGCCCTATTGCGACAGAAATGAGTTGTCGAATAATATAGTGATCAGGATGACCAAAACGTTGGTCACTGATGGCCACAGAACTGGAGGCCACCATCATTAACCCCAACATGACCAGAGTGATGATGAAACCGAGTAACCAATAGTCCATTGGCCACGCTCTGCTCTGTTCTCGCCATGAGGCTAGCATATCGATTTACGCCCTCTGGAAGAAGTATGAGCACTCTTCACTAAGGCAACAAAGGCATCCCCTCGCTGCATGTAGTTACTAAATTGATCAAAGCTGGCGCAGGCAGGTGAAAATAGAACACAATCATCTTGTTGTGCTATTTTTTTGGCACACTCAATGGCTTCCGCCAAAGTAGTGATACATGTCAAATCAACGCCAGTTAAGTCCTGTGCAATCCTGTTTTGATCCCGACCAAAGAGAATCGTATGGCGACAATAGGCTTGAATGGCTGGCTGTAGTCCTGAAAAATCCGCCTCTTTACTCACGCCGCCTAACAGTAAAACCAGCTTGCCTTTGGTCTGTTGTCCTAAGCTCTCAATTGCGGTTAAAGTCGCGCCCACATTGGTGCCTTTTGAGTCATTCACCCACTCCACACCACAATAATTACCGATTAATTGCGTTCGATAAGGCAAGCCCGTAAAACGTTGCACCACTTGTGTAAAGTGTTCGCCTTCAACGTGAAACGATTGACACAGCGCCATCATCGCAAGGGCATTTAATTGGTGGTGTGTGCCTTGTAATGTCATCTCTGACAGGGCGATAAGAGGTGTTGTGCCAAAGCCTAAAAATCCCTCCCCCCCCTCTTTTTTAGAAATGACGCCAAAGTCTTGATCGGACTGAATAACATCATCCCCCACACCAAATCGAGAAATGGCTGTATGCTCCGAAATCCCTAGAGCACAAAACCCCTCGGGCAAAACGGCTCGTTCCGCATTGGAAAAAACCTGCATTTTCGCTTGAATATACTCGTCCATACTGGGATAGCGATCCATGTGATCTTCTGAAATATTTAATACGGTTGCGGCAACACTGGCAAGTGAATAGGTGGTTTCTAACTGAAAGCTGGAAAGCTCCAAAACATACACATCGTAATCATGGTCATCCAAAAGCAAATCCAATACGGGTTCGCCAATATTCCCCCCAACGGCAACGTGATAGCCCGCCGCTTGCAGAGCCATTCCAGTCATGGTCGTAACGGTGCTTTTGCCATTCGAGCCGGTAATCGAAATCACGGGGACATTTACGGTTCGAGCAAACAGTTCAATATCGCCAATCACCTGCTTGCCCTGCTGTATGAGCTCAACGACCCAAGGTTCGGATTTGGCAATGCCTGGACTTAATACAAGCGTGTCAAATCGTGTTAACCAGCGCTTAGGCAACACGTCCAATGCAAACTCTGTCTGATCAAACGTGCTTTGCAATTGCGTGATATCTAACGATGCGCGTGTATCAAAGGCCAAACAAGGCTCACCTTGTGCGGCAAAATAACGCAATACCGATTGTCCTGTTACGCCTAATCCTGCTACTAGATACATGTTTTTTTCTCTATCTCAGTTTTAAACTGGCCAAACCGATTAACACTAAAATAATGGTAATGACCCAAAAACGCACAATCACTTGTGATTCATGCCACCCTTTCTGTTCATAATGATGATGCAGTGGTGCCATTAAAAAAATGCGTTTCTTACGCAATTTATAAGAGCCAACCTGCAAAATAACCGATAAGGTTTCTGCCACAAAAATACCGCCCATAATCACCAATACCAACTCTTGTTTAACGGCAATGGCCATGCCGCCCAGTGTTGCGCCAATCGCAAGCGAACCCACATCCCCCATAAACACTTGTGCAGGATGCGCGTTAAACCATAAAAAGCCCAGCCCAGCACCCACCAGTGCAGCGGCCACAATCGTGACTTCTTCAACACCGGGAATGTAGGGGATATTAAGGTACTCTGAAAAATAGACATGCCCCGAAAGGTAAGCAAACACACCTAATGCACCTGAAATCATCACGGTAGGCATAATCGCCAAGCCATCTAGCCCATCGGTTAAATTCACGGCATTGGACGTTCCAACAATCACAAAGTAACTCAATAAAATCGTCCATGCACCCAAGTGAATAACGGTGTCTTTCATATAAGGAATCAGCAGTTCCGTTTCGGCAGGAACAGTCGCCATCGAAAATAGGGCATACGCGGTAGCAAACCCCACAATGGACTGCAATAAAAACTTAGTACGAGAACGCATTCCTTCGGGGTCTTTGTACACCACTTTTTGGTAGTCGTCCGCAAACCCAATTGCGCCAAATCCAATCATAGACAGCGTAATAATTAAGAGATAATGATTGGTTAGGTCACCCCATAACACGACGGCCAACGCAACAGAAAATAGAATCATCGTCCCCCCCATTGTTGGGGTTCCAGATTTAATAAGGTGTGTTTGTGGGCCATCTTGACGAATGGTTTGCCCTACTTTTAAACGGGTAAGCCAACGAATCATCGCCGGACCAATCATAAAAGATAAAATCAGCGCGGTTAACACACTCATAATGGCACGCATAGTGATGTAGCTAAACACCCCAAAACCTGAAATATATTGTTGCAAATACTCAGTTAAATAAACAAGCATCTCTTACATCCTTTGCGTGACATCGCCCGCTGAAAAATCGTTAAGAATCGATTTCGATACCCGTTCCATGCGAGCACTACGAGATCCTTTTACCAATATATTGATGAGATTGTAGCCTGAGTGTGACGCTAAAATGTGCGCCACGTGCTCAGCAAGTGTTTCATGCGATTCAAAAAAAGTACTTTGCTGACCAAACGTATTTGGCATCTCTTTTGTTGCATCGCCATAAACAAACAAGTAATCCACCCCTTTTTGCTTGGCGTATAAAGCGATTTCTCGGTGTGCATCAACACTGTGCTCACCCAGCTCCGCCATCGCTCCCAAGCATAAAATAGAGAGACCCGGTTGATTCACTAAGGTCCTAATCCCCGCTTTAACCGATTCTGGATTCGCGTTGTAACTGTCATCAATTAGCCAACCTGAAGTAATGGCCTGTTTTTGTAAACGCCCTGACACCCCTGTAAAGTGAGTCAACCCGGGTAAAATTTCCCCCCAGCTGAGTCCCGCACTCAACGAAATGGCCACACAAGATGCCGCATTGTAAGCATTGTGTTCACCCAAAACAGGCATGTTTACGCCGTATGAGACACCATAAATGATTAAATTAAATTGAATGCCTTGCTCCGTGGTCGTCAATCCGGTAATAGTGATGTCTGCTTTTTCAGTCATACCAAAACGTACCACTTTCGTGACACCTAACGCTTTAATCATCTGCACCCAGTCTAAATAACCGAACGAGTCGACATTAATAACCGCCGTGCCCTCTTTTTTAATCCCACGTTGATTTAACCCTTGAAAGATTTCGCCTTTCGCTTCAACCACGCCCTGCAACGAACCAAACCCTTCTAAATGTGCACCTGCGGCATTGGTAATCAGCGCAATATCGGGTTCGGCCAAGTGGGTTAAATAGCCAATCTCTTTACGATGGTTTGCGCCCATTTCAATAATGGCGTATTCATGATGTGGACGTAAATTTAATAAGGTTCTAGGAACGCCTAAATCATTATTTAAATTGCCTTCCGTGGCGAGCGTTGAACCGACGTTTTGAAAAATATTAAACAATAATGTTTTGGTCGTTGTTTTGCCATTGCTACCTGTAACGGCAATTAATTTTTTAACAGGCATTTGCTGACGATGCCACTTGGCAAAAAGCCCCAGAGCCAATTTGGTGTCTTCCACCAAAATAGCGGGCACAATCGACTTAACCACTTCTGACACCAGTACGGCAACCGCGCCTTGTTGAATGGCCTGCGTAATAAAGTCATGCCCATCAAAGTTTTCACCTTTAATGGCAATATAAAGCGCACCTGATTTTAATGTTCGGCTATCGGTACTCACACTGGTAAAACGCACCCGTTGATCATGATCCATTGCACCAATAAATTCCCCTTCAACGGCCTGCTGTACATCCATTAATGCCCATGAAAATGCTCCGTTTTCCTGTTGCATCGCCGCTCCCTTAATAGTATGTTCAGAGGTACTTACTTGTGCCTGCAGATGACTTAAGCGTTGCTCAGGACATTCATTCACATTTTCCACTACTTGTTCACTCCTAATACCACTTGTTCGTCTTGAAAAGGCACTTTAATACCTTTTATCTCTTGATAATTTTCATGGCCTTTGCCAGCAATCAAGACCATATCTTCTGGACAAGCCAGTCCTAACACTCGCTGAATGGCCTCCGTTCGATCCAGCACAATAGCAACCAAATCTGGCTGACGAAACCCCTTTATAATCTGTGCAACAATCTCTTCTGGGGGTTCAAATCGTGGGTTATCGCTGGTAACCATAATCTCATCGGCGGTTCGTTCAGCCACTTGTGCCATTAAAGGTCGCTTGCCTTGATCTCGCTCGCCACCACAACCAAATAGCACCCATAACCGCCCTTTTGTTGTGTCCGAAATATGCTGTTTAACCGCCTTCAACACCTGCTCTAATGCATCGGGCGTATGCGCAAAATCAACCATCACGGTTGGAAAAGATGCGGGTAACGCAATGGGTTGCATTCGCCCAGACACCGCTTGCAAACGGGATAATATCCCAATAAGAGTCTGCCAGTTTCTCTGAGTATGCAAACTTTCATCCGATAAGACAATTGAAAGAGCACACACAATATTTTCAACATTAAACACACCCAACAGTGGAATAAAAACTCGCTCATTTATTTCTGCTCCAGAGCACCCTTTCTTGAGCAAGCTCAATTCACCTTGTACTCCCCCCTCTCTTATCGCCAGCCCGCTTAATTGAAACTGTATTCCATGAGGGGTCAATGTTAACGAATGTGCAGACAAGTGATGAGATGAGGTCGTTTTTTGCTCCCCCTCTTCCACCGAATACGTCCAGATTCGCGCTGTGTGCGACTCTTCTGCGCTTAAGCTTGATAGCATAGCAATCAAGGCTTGCCCTACAGAATCCTTGGCGTTTAACACCTTAATGCGAGCTGGATAGTCCGTAAATAGCTTTTTTTTGGCTTGGTGATACGCGTCAATCGTACCGTGAAAATCCATGTGATCACGTGTGACTTGTGTTAACGCCACGGTATCAAACACCACGCCCGATACTCGGCCCAACTCAAGCGCATGTGACGAGACCTCCATCATCACCCACGTGACACCCTGTGCGGCAAATTCCGCCAGTAAACGATGCACCGATACCACATCGGGCGTAGTATTACGCGTCTCGGAGAGCGTATGTATCGCTTCTTGAGTAAAAAGACCGTTACCCAATGTACCAATTAACGCCGTCTTATATCCCAGTCCATCCAATAACTGCGCAGTATAAAACGCCGTGGAGGTTTTGCCATTGGTTCCCGTGATGCCCACCACTTTAAGACGCTGGCTCGGTTGTTCATAAAACCAATCAGCAAACGCACCTAAACGTGCGGCCAATCCTTCAACAACCCAACACACTGTACTGGAACACTCGGACAATAAAAGTTGCTGTGTTGCCGTTGGCACAGTATCCGTCAAAATCAGCGCGGGCTGCTTCTCCAAAACCGAGATTAAAAAATCCAGCCCATGTGCCTGCTCTCCTTGCAAGGCAATAAAACAGTCTCCCATTTGAAGCTGACGTGAGTCAATGGTGAGGTTTGGAACGGAGTTGTAAAATTTTCTCCCCCCCCCCTGTAATTCAAGGCCTAAAAAGGTTTGTATTTGCGCGATCATTTTCATGATACGTTACCTAATTTTCTCTCTAATGTTCTCTTAGAAGTATTGAGGGCTTGATCTTGTGGCACCTCGCGTAACCTCAAGGCCTCTTCCATCACCTCTTTAAAAACGGGAGCGGCAACCAACCCGCCATAGTAAACACCTCGACTCGGTTCATTTACCAGTACCACCATAATCAAATCTGGATTTGAGACGGGGACAATGCCAGCAAACAAAGACAAATACGTATTCGCTTCATAACCCCCTTGCTTGGTTTTATGCACCGTGCCTGTTTTTCCTGCCACGCGGTAGCCAGGAATCGCGGCTTTAGCCGCCGTTCCCTCGCGGGAGACCACGGTCTCCATCATCTGAAGCACGGCATTGGCAATCTCTGGTTTCACTAATTGTTCACCTTCTGGCACAGAATCCAATTTAATGATGCTCAGCGGCACCATTTTCCCTTGATTCGAAAACAGCAAATAGGAGTGTGCCAAATTCAATAGATTGGTACTAAAGCTGTAACCAAATGAAGCGGACGCTTGATCAATATCTTGCCAACGAGAGGCCGCTTTTAAATAACCGCTGTTTTCACCTGGAAGAAACACACCACTGTCTCGACCAAATCCAATGTCATACCAAAAATCATGTTGCTGTTCAGGTGTTAACATTAATGCAATTTTTGCCGCCCCCACATTACTCGATTTTTTAATCACGCCCAAGGGGGTTAAAATGCCATGTTTGCGACTGTCGGTAATGCGATTTCCTTGTATGCGAATCGAACCGAGACTGGTGTCAATTTCACTGTGTTCGGTAATCAATCCCAAATCTAGCGCTTTAGCAACAACAAACGGTTTGACCGTTGAACCAGGTTCAATTAAATCGGTGACTACACGATTACGAATCGCCTTGCCTGTACGTTGTTTTGAATCATTTGGGTTATAACCCGGTAAGCTTACCAAAGATAAAATCTCACCTGTTTTTGCGTCCAAAATAACCGAACTGGCTGACTGTGCCGCATGCTCTATCATCACTTTTTTTAACGCTCGATAAGCGATGTACTGAATACGATTATCAATACTGAGTGTAATCGGCTTACCGGGTTCAGAGGCTTTAATATCTTGTACAAAATCAATCACTCGACCCGAACGGTCTTTAATCACCTGCTTCTTTCCCGAGCTTCCTTTTAGCCACTGGTCATACGCTAACTCAATTCCCTCCTGCCCTTGGTCATCAATATTGGTAAACCCAATCAACTGTGCGCTGCTCTCTCCCGCAGGGTAGTAACGTTTATACTCTTCCTGAATATAAACCCCCGTTAAGTGTAACGACTCTATTCTTTCCGCCACACGAGGTAGTATCGAGCGCTTTAAATACAAAAAACGTCGCGTTGATTTTGCTCTGATTTTTTTAGCAATCGTACCTTCACTCACCTCTAATACCTTCGCTAACTTAGCATAAGTATAGCGATAACGATTAATCAGTCGTTTATCCACCCAAATAGAAGGGAGCAGCTTACTGACCTGAATACGCTTGCCAGCATTTTCAAACGACAACTCAACGTGCTTAACATAAATACCAGACAACCCAAGCTCGGCAATTTGTTGAACTATATTTTTATCTGAAACCTGCTGAATAAAACTCAAACGCTTCTGGCGATTTTCCTCAATCCGTTGATTGAGTTGCGAATCCGATAGGTTTAGCAGTCGTAAAAAAGAGCGGTACTTTTTCTCATGTGCCACCACAATTTTAGCATCAACCCACACCGACGCCATCGGTGTACTTAATGCCAACAGGTGGCCATTACGGTCATAAATATCACCACGATAAGCTGGAATTTCAATGGTTCGACTTTGACGTTTATCGGCTTCATTCTGCAAAAAATCCGTTTTCAAAATTTGTACTGAAAACGCTTGTGCAATAATGGCCAAAAAACCCAGTACGATTAAGACAAAAACTACCGTATCTCGATTGATCGGTGCTCGCCTACTCACCCATTAACTCCCGCATACCATCCTTTCGCTCTGGTAAGGGCTGAGCAATATAGATCACTTGAAAGTTCGACTTATCCCGCGTCATATTCAACTCTGTTTTTGCAATATATTCGACCCTTGCTGGTGCGGTTAAATACTCTTTTTCCAACCGCAAGCGTCCACTCTCTTCATTGGCTTTTAAGCCCTGTTTTAAGACATTATAGTACTGGGTCTCTAAGGCTCTAATTTGGTGCTCCACCTTCACGATTGCCACTAAGCTTGCCAATAAAAATACCAACAAAATAAACAGAAAAAGCCCACGCCATTTATTTACCTTTAAATGGGTGGGCTTGGGGAATTTTTTAAGCACATTCAACATGACGGCCTCGTTCAAAAGACCTTACATGTGAATGTATTCATCTTACACCTCGTCATCGCTAATCCGCTTGTCGGCGTAAAAAGGCAGGAATATCCAAATAACTCGAATTTGACATACTGGAGGCATCACTGCCATTGACCGTCATTTTAGGGCGTACCACTTCTGGCTCCGTTAAATTCAACTCGGGTTGCTTCATCTCAGTCGCCATAGCCGACATAACAGGCGCAACTTCAGGTGAGGCCGCAACGTTAGCCTCTACCATTTTTTCTGCTTTGCTGGCTTGAACCCCTTGCAAATTTGGCTTAACCAACTTAGGTTTTTCAACTTGATTTAATCCTGTTGCAACAACTGTAACTCGAATTTCATCACTCATGCTCTCATCAATCGATGTACCAATAATAACGCGAGCATCGGGTGCCGCAACCAAATCAATCGCATCCCCAACTTCATTAAACTCCCCTAGCGTAAAGTCCAAGCCACTGGTAATATTCACCAGTAAACCTCTTGCTCCTGAGACCGAAATATCTTCTAACAGTGGATTGGCAATCGCTTTTTGCGTCGCTTTTAATGCACGCTCGTCACCCGTCGCATAACCGACCCCCATCATCGCCATGCCACGTTCACCCATTACGGTACGTAAATCTTCAAAATCCACATTAATAATACCAGGACGAGTCACCAGTTCAGAGATACCTTGCACCCCGCCGTGAAGCACTTCATTGGCATAATCAAACGCTTTGGCTAGCACAAAATCTTTGCCCAGTACCTTTAAAAGCTTATCATTCGGAACAACAATCAAAGAGTCCACATGCTCTTGCAGGTCTAAAATACCTTGATCGGCCACTTTATTACGGCGTTCAAAACTAAATGGTTTACTCACAACACCAACGGTTAAAATCCCCATTTCACGTGCCGCTTGCGCCACGACAGGGGCTGAACCGGTTCCCGTTCCTCCCCCCATACCAGCGGTAATAAACACCATATCAGCATCTTTTAACTGCTCTTTGACTTTATCAATATCGTCTTTTGCGGCCTGTTTACCACGCTCAGGATCGGCTCCTGCACCCAATCCTCCCGCACCCAACTGAATGCACGTTGCAACCGAAGCATTATCCAGTGCTTGTGCATCCGTATTGGCACAGATAAACTCAACGTCCTTTACTTCTGAACGAACCATATAATCAACAGCATTGCCACCACCGCCACCTAAACCGATGACTTTAATAACGGGCATACCAGGTGTTCTGATTGCTGTGGTCTCTTTTCCTACAAATTTCATGGCGACAATTCCCCTTAATCAACATGACAAAACAGTCTAAAACCTTTACTCGGTACCGATGCGAAGGTCTTAGGCTCAATTAAAAATATTCTAAATTTTTTCTGCTAACCGTAATACGGCACTGCGAGATCTTGAATTGACCTGACACTCTTCTTTACTTGGAAAAATAGGTTTCCCTACTTTCCTAAGAATGGGTTCCACGACTTCAATTAAAATGGGTGAATCTGGAAACAGGTCTTTTATTTTAGATTGATCGCGAATATACACTTTTACAATACGGTCCTCCAAGGAGTGAAAGCTAATAACCGATAAACGCCCCTTGGGAGCTAACACTTCCATTGCCGCAATCAATACATTCTTTAATACGTCCAACTCGCGATTTACGGCAATACGAATGGCCTGAAAGGTTCGAGTCGCTGGGTGCTTGTTTTTATCCACCCTAGGAGAGGCTCTTTTAACCAACTCCGCCAAATCTAACGTGGTGTTTAACGTACCCTTCACCACCTCTTCTTTAATCACTCGTGCAATCCGACCAGAAAAACGTTCTTCACCATAATTTTGCAACACCAGCTTAAGTGTTTTTTCATCCACCTGTGCCAGCCAGTCCTTGGCACTCAACCCCTTCTCAGGGTTCATTCGCATGTCAAGTGGCCCCTCTCGCATAAAACTAAACCCCCGCTCTGCATCATCCAACTGAGGGGAGGAGACGCCAAGGTCTAATAAAACACCATCTATTTTTCCAACTAATCCACGTGCTTCACAATAGGTTTTAATGCCTTCAAAACTGCCGTACTGAATATCAAATCGTTCATCTTGAAAATGCACTTTTGCATATTCAATCGCTTCTGGGTCCTGGTCTATCGCCAATAACCGGCCGTTAGGCCCCAGCGCATCTAAAATGGCTCTTGAGTGACCACCACGTCCAAAGGTACCATCAATATAAATACCATCTGGCTTAATATTTAACCCCTCAATGGATTCGGATAGCAACACCGAAAAATGATTAAACCCTGAACTCAATGTACTCACCTTACAGACTTAAACTGGCTAATGACCCAGAGACAGTACTTGAAACCACTGACTCCAACATCTCTGGACGACTGGCATCCCACGCTTCTTGAGACCAAAGTTCAAACTTATTACCTTGTCCTAATAAAATAGCGGGCTTTTCAATTTTTGCGTGTTCCCTTAACAAGCTCGGAATTAAAATACGTCCTTGAGAGTCCACCTCTACTTCAGATGCGTGCCCTAACAACAGCCGTTGGTACAAGCGGGCTTGAGGGTCAACATTGGGTAACGCCATTAACTTACGTTCAATCACTTCCCACTCATCCAGTGTATAAATCAATAAGCAAGGGCTGTGCAGATCAATCGTGGCCACCAATTGATTGTCACTGGCGTCAGAAATCGCTTCACGATATTTTTTAGGAATCGCCATGCGCCCCTTAATATCCAAATTGATTGAATTGATCCCTCTAAAAAAAAGCATCTTACTCCACTTTTCGCCACTTTGCCCCACTTAGTGCCACTATATGGATATTCCCCCCCCCTGTCAACCAGCAAAACTGAATATTTTCATTACAAGACAACAACTTAGACGTGTTGATAACATTTACTTATAGGGTAGTATTTATACTTATAAGCAATAAATTCAATCACTTACACCAACCTTAGCAAGTTGTTTTTAATTTCACCTCTTAACACAAAAGAATACAACAGCCGCATGACAAAAAACATCAACACCAAAGCGAACACAACATGTAGCAATCAACCTTAGCAAGAAGACTATATATGGATACAACACGCACAATAAATCACCAATAAGGCTCAAGTGGGGATTTTTTTAAAATTTCTTAAGTATTTACATGAACGATGAATAAAACAAGAAAGGAGAGGTAAGACCTTCACTCACCTTTACTCAAAAAAGCCAAAAGCAAAAAAGATCTCAAAAAAAGAAAAAAGTGGGTCTGTAAGCCGGGTTCTGTACTCAAAAAGAGTGACAATCATTCATCTGGGTTAAACATCACTGCCAACCTCAAGCAACCTACCCGGAAACCCCTGCGAGCAGCAAGGTGTGTTAAGCAAGCTTAACACGTTGTTTCCCTATTTGGTCTTGCACCGGATGGGGTTTTCACTGCCACAGCTGTTACCAACTGCGCGGTGCGCTCTTACCGCACCATTTCAACCTTACCTGTGCTTGCAAGCAAGCCATCGGCGGTATATTTTCTGCTGCACTGTCCATCGACT
>WFNQ01000098.1 GCA_015488565.1 Thiomicrorhabdus sp. | reverse complement strand
GATATTAAATTCCATTAGAACCAAACCCTATAAATAATTGAAAGAGAACCGATAAACCAAGTGCCTAATAAGAGATAGCTTACCGTATTGCTGTTAATTAGCTGGTAAGTTTCGGGCTGTAAAAAATGCTCCGCACATAGGTGGCGTAATCCACTGAGCCAGTGGTAGGTGAGGGCGATCCAAAAGCCCGTGTGCAGTAATTGTGTTAGCCAGCAATCGGTTACTTTGTCTAAGGTAATTGCGGGGACAAATAGAATAAGATTGGCTAAGGCAAGGTAAGCGATTAGGCTAATAACTAATGCTAACCCCGTGGCACGATGTGCGCCAGATAGCAGGGCATTTAATGGAAAGTGAAAGTTCGATATTTTGAGCGAGCGAGGGCGATTACCAGGATGTGAATACATAAAAACATAACTCATAAATCATTTGAATAGAGTCATTTTACTGTGATTTTTTTAAGGTGTGGTAGAAAATGCAATGCATTAGCGTTTGCTAATGGACGAGAGTGGGGGAAATCGCTTAGTGTCGCTATGATCGCTGCTCTAAATGGGTTTTTATCGCCTGAACCCAGTCAATGGACAGCTGCCATTTTTGGGCAGGAAAAGAGAGGTTTATTTGCTGGTCAATCAACGTTTCAAACTCAGTGCGTTTAATTTGACTCGCCCCTAACGTGTTTAAATGCGGGGTTTCCACTTGCGTGTCAATCAACGTAAAGCCCCATGCTTTTAATTGCATAGACAGCGCAACCAAAGCGACTTTTGACCCATCGGTAACGTTAGAAAACATCGACTCGCCAAAAAACATCTTGCCAATGGCAATGCCATACAATCCACCCACCAACTGGCCATCTTGCCAAACCTCAACCGAATGCGCATGACCCGATTGGTGCAACTTGGTATAGGCCGTGAGCATCGCAGGAGTAATCCATGTACCCGCTTGATCTTTTCTCGGAGCGCAGGAACAAGCTTGCATCACGCCAACAAAGTCTTGGTCTAAGGAGACCGAAAAATCAGGCTGCTTATGCCACTTTTGAATCGTTTTACGAAGGCTACGTTTGATTTTTAAATCGTCAAGAAACAGCACACTTCTTGGATTCGGACTCCACCACAAAATGGGTTCTTCTGGATTAAACCACGGAAAAATTCCTTTACTGTAAGCGTGTAATAACCATTCAGGGGTTAAGTTCCCTCCAATGGCCAATAAACCATTAGGGTCTGATAAGGCAAGATGCGTTGGAGGAAACGTTACAGGCGTGGTTTCGAGCCAAAAAGGACTTTGATAAGGGGGACTTTGCATGGTTTGTTTTTCATTAAAAGTAATCGTATTTGAATGCGATTTTAGCATCAATAACCAAAGGTAACTTTAATTATTTTTGATTAGCGAGAACATGGAAACAAAAAATATAGAGCTTTAACGTTAAACCTAGACGCACCCTGCTTAGCTCCATGTTGTTTAGAGAAACAAAGGCCGTTAAAAATCGGTTAACAGAGGCAATTATTTACTCCCTCGCACTAAGTACAGAAACCTAAGATTTAGGGCATATTGTTTATGCCGCCTAAATAATGTATTAAATAAAAAACTTCAATAATAACAAGTGATTAAGGATTGTTTTATACTAAATAAAATGATATAAATGCTGTTTTATACACTGTTCACATCTGTAATATGACATGTGTTAGGATGTCTAATTATAGTTAGCCACATAAAATTAGCAACGGAGTTATCATGGAAGCTATTCTTCAATTCTTAATGAACAATATAGCAAGTGGTGCTATTGGTCATTATATTAGTAAGGGGCTAGGGAAAATTGACAAAGACCTTCCTGCACTGATTGAAGGTAACGCAGATATTAGTGAAATAGAGAATATCGTGTCAAAAAAGTCACTTGAGAACGACATTATGAAATTAGCAGATGAAGTTAAGAATAAAATAAAAAATGCAAATACTGGTAATGTTATCAATTTTACTGGTGGCACAAATGAAGGAATTGTAGCTAATAAGGTTGAAATAAAAACAATAAAAAATAATGTAACCATTGCTGCCCCACATGGAACAATTGCATCAAGCCTGATGCACAGAAATTATTCAAAGTATCTAATTGATCGTTATCATGAGTTTAAGAAAGCTGACGTCGGCAAAGACAAAATGAATTATGCTGTTTTTTATGGTGCAATTAAAAGGGAGTTCGGAGCAAAATGGGACATGATTCCATTGGAAAGATTCTCGGAGTTGTCATCATTCATACAGCGTAGAATAGACAATACAATTCTAGGTAAGAATAAAAAATCAAATAATGTTAAAAGGTATTCTTCTATTGATGAGTATACAGCTAAACATGGCTAACGAATAAGGTTAGATCGTGATTCGTGCGTAGCGTGAAGCCACGATCTGAACCATTTTCTGGGCAAGCCCGGCCGGTATTTGGTTGTGTTGATGTGTGTTATGAATATAGCTTTTTTAATGCCTTACTGATTGTGTTCTGGCTCTAAATACCCTAAAAATTCAATACTCATAACTCCCTGTTATTTTTTGACCCTTTTTCCTTATTTAAAATATCCTGTTTACTTAGCCCGTTTGACTATAGACAGCTAAAAAAGGGAAGGGCGGAGAAAACTTTAATCCAAAATATTTCCCCCCCCCCCTATTTTTTCTTATTCAATTAAATCAATTAGTTCTGCTGAAAACAGTTCTTTTAAGCCGTGGTCTTTAATGGCTTTATTGTGCGTATCGCTAATAATGAAAACATCTTCTGCTTTTTCACCCACGGTGTGTATTTTGGCATCGTGCAAACGTATGTTACAGCGTTTGAGGGCGTGTCCTATTTTGGAGAGTAGGCCGGGGATGTCTTTGGTGGTAATGTGCAGTTCGGTACGGTGTTCATTGAGGGTGTTAAAGACCAGTTCGGTAGGGGTTTCAAAGCAACGAATTCGACGTGCTTGTGTGCTGCCTTGGTGGCTATGGCGGTCAATCTCATTTTGTGACAGCTTTGTGCGTATTTTTTGAATGGTCTCTGGGTAGCGCTCTTTATCAAGATAGGACATGGTTTCGCGGTTTAAAATGTACATGACGACAAGGGTCATTTGGTCGCTGGTACTGAATATTCGTGCTTCCACAACGGTTAAGTTGAGCAGGTCGAGTGCGTGGGTAATGTGCGCAAATAAAAAGTCTCTGTCTTGCATGTAGATAACGAGTTCGGTAGCGCCAAGGTGTTTTTGTTTTTGGAGAAAAATATGGGTTTGGTCGTGTGGAACGGCATGAATTTGATGGGTGATACGTGCCACATCTTGTGCATTTTGGCGACTGAAGAATTCGCTTTGCGCCATGCTGTTCCAAAAGGGTTGATAGTGTTTGGGTAGAACCCCTTTTTTAGCAAGCAGTTCTTTGGCCTTTTCTTGTGTTTTGAGTGCTTTTTTGGCGCGATCTTTTGGAATATTTTCTGCTTGAGACAGTACGTTTGAGGTTTCGTTGTACAGTACTAAAAAGAGTGCGTTTTTCCAGTCATTCCAGACGGCATCGGAGGTGGAGCACACATCGGCTACGGTGAGCAGGTAAAGGTAGTCTAAATGTTCTTGGTCTTGCATTAAATCGGCAAACTGTTTTATGACTTGAGGGTCGCTTAGGTCTTTGCGTTGCGCTGTGCCAGAAAAAACGAGGTGGTTGCGTACCAGCCAGTGAAGCATTTGTTGATCTTTATCGGCAAGGTGATGTTGCTTTGCAAATTCGTGGGCATCTTGTGCACCGAGTATTTCATGTTTTCCACCACGTCCTTTGGCAATGTCATGAAACAGGCCAGCTAAAAATAGAACCTCTGGTTTGCTGAGTTGAGTGGCTATTTGATGTGCGGTAGGGAACTCATAGGTAAACTCGTCGATAAAGAACCGTCGTAGGTTTCTAATAACTAAAACGGTATGTTCATCAACGGTATAGGCGTGAAATATATTAAACTGCATTAAGCCGGATATTTTTTTAAACGCAGGCAAGTAGGCCGCTAAGATACCGTAACCATGCATTCGTTTTACGGCGGCATTCACGCCTTTGGGTTGACGAAAAATCTCAATAAAAAGGGCAGTGTTAATGGGGTCTTGTCGGAAGTTATCATCAATAAGGTAGAGGTGGTCTCGAATGGCTCGAATGGTTTTTGAACGCAATCCTGTAATATGTGGTCGCGTTTCTAGGATGATGAAGGCTTCAAGTAGGGTGGTTGGGTTTTGTTTAAAAATATCGGGGTCTTTGATGTCGAGTTGCTGATTAACGACGTTAAAACGCATGTTAATGCTTTCGGTTTGTTTGTCGTCATCAAAGAGGGTTTCTCTAAAGTGTTGTAGCAGTATTTCGTTGAGTTTTACGGTGCTATGAACATTACGATAGTAGCTGCTCATAAACTGTTCTACGGCCATTTTTTTGTCGTTATCGACATAGCCAAAGGATTCGGCAATGGATTGTTGTAGGTCAAATTGTAAACGGTCTTCTCGTCGTCTTTTAAGGTGTTGTAGGGCGAATCGAATGCGGTTTAAATATTGGTAGGCGGCTTCGATTTCAATGAACTCTTCGGCGCTTAAAAAGTGCTTTTGTACTAGTTCATTAATGGAGGAGGCATTGAAGTGACGTTTGGCAACCCAGTAAATGGTTTGGATGTCACGTAAACCCCCTGGACTCTCTTTGATATTGGGTTCGAGTTGATAAACGGTGTCATTAAAACGTTTATGGCGATTTTCTTGTTCGGTATATTTGGCTTGAAAAAAGGGTTTGCTTGGCCAAAAATCGTCATGACTCCAAATGGATTGGAGTTGTTCAAAGAGTGTCTCGTCTCCTGTGAGCCAGCGAGATTCTAGAATGTTGGTTGCGGTTGTTACGTCTTCTAAACCGGCATTAAAGCAGTCTTTGACCGTTCGAATGGCAGAGCCAACATCAAAACCCAGATCCCATAAAATGGTGATGAATTTGGATAGGTTGTCTTGGTGTTGTTCGATGTCGTTACAGAGAATAAGGAGGTCAATATCGGAGTAGGGGTGTAGCTCTTCGCGACCATAGCCACCAACGGCAATAAGCGAGGCAACGTTTAAGGGAAGGTAGGCGTCCCAAATGCTTTTAAGGAGTTGGTCAATAAAGAGTGAGCGTTCTTTGATTAACAGGGAGACCGATATGCCATCTTCATATTGGGTAAATTGGTGTTCTAAAAATGTTTTTAAAAGCGTGCGCCCCCGTTTTAAGGTGTCGGGATAGGTTGTTTTTTCGCAGTTAAGCGCCTGAGTAAAAGGGGCGGTATCACGCTCGATGGCATTCATTATGAGAGTCTCATTGTTTATTGTGCGGGTAGAACGGGTTGCTCATCTGTTCTTAAGGTAAATATTTCATAGCCATCTTGTGTGACGGTCAGAGTGTGTTCCCACTGAGCAGATAGCTTACGATCTTTAGTGACCACCGTCCAGTTATCGGCTAATAGCTTAACATCGGCTTTGCCTAGGTTAATCATCGGTTCAATGGTGAAAACCATTCCGGGCTTTAAAACAATCTCTTTTAGCTCTGGAGCGGCGTAGTGTAGTACTTGTGGGGCTTCATGAAAATCCGCTCCGATACCATGTCCACAGTACTCTTTGACCACGGTAAAATTATTATTTTCAGCGTGTGTTTGAATGGCTAGAGCAATATCATAGAGCGTGGCTTCGGGTTTGACTTGTTGGATGCCGAGCCATAAACATTCATGCGCTACTTTGGTTAAGCGACTGGCAAAAGGTTTTACTGAGCCAATTTCAAACATACGGCTTGTGTCCCCGTGATAACCCTCTTTTATAACGGTGACATCAATATTAACAATGTCGCCATTTTTTAGTTTTTTCTTGTCGTCCGGTATGCCGTGGCAAACGACTTGGTTAATGGATATGCAGCTAGAGGCTGGAAAGCCATGATAGTTGAGCGTGGCGGGAATGGTATGTTGTTCATTGACCATGTAGTCGTGCATAATTTGGTTTAAGTGCCCAGTGGTCACGCCTGCGATAACATGAGGGGCTATCATTTCTAGCACATCTGCCGCGAGTTTTCCTGCGATTCGCATTTTTTGAATTTCGTCTTCGGTTTTGATTTTTATGGTCATTTTTAGTGTCTTTTGATAAAAATTAAGGCTGTTTTCTTAATTGTGTTTGTTAAATTGGCCTTGTTATGGTATAAATGCCGCGCCTTTCTGTTGAGAGGAATTTTAACAAAAAATCCACACGTTTACCGACACATAAAACGGGGTGCTGAAAAAGGGGGGGGTAAAATTTTACCCAATGCGCTTTTTTGGTTCGTTTTATGGGGTAAACGGAGGCTTAACCCCAAACTTGGAGAAATATCATGGCAAAAGTTACCATGCGTGAAATGCTAGAAGCCGGTGTACATTTTGGACACCAAACCCGTTATTGGAACCCTAAGATGGCTGAGTACATCTTTGGAGCACGTAACAAAATTCATATCATCAACTTAGAAAAAACATTACCGATGTTTAACGATGCGTTAAACATGATTGGCGGTATTGCGGCAAACAAAGGTAAGGTTTTGTTTGTAGGAACAAAAAAGGCGGCACGCGAGTTAGTTGCTCAAGAAGCGAAGCGTTGTGGTATGCCGTATGTTGATTACCGTTGGTTAGGTGGTATGTTGACGAACTTCAAAACAATCAAACAGTCTATTAAGCGTTTGAAAGAACTTGAAGCGATGGAAAAAGATGGTACGTTTGAAAAAATTACAAAAAGAGAAGCGTTAACACGTACTCGTGAAAAAAATAAGTTAGAGCTGTCTTTAGGTGGAATTAAAGACATGCGCGCGATGCCAGATGCGATTTTCATTATTGATACAGGAAATGAAAATATTGCCATTCAAGAAGCGAAAAACTTAGGTATTCCAGTTATCGGTGTGGTTGATACCAACAATGATCCACGTGGTATTGATTATGTTATTCCTGGGAATGATGATGCGATTCGCGCAATCACTTTATACTTGACTGCTGTAGCAGATGCGGTGCTTGAAGGAAAAGCAACGATTACTACGGGTGTGGAAGGTGATGATTTTGTAGAAGCAAAAGAAAAAGCAGATAAATAATATGGTTTGTCTAGGCGCTTGTTTGAGAGTAAGTTATTCTCAGCCAGGCCCCTAGCCAGAATGACCTATTATTGAATCGATTAGGCTATTTGTTTTTTAGATACCTCTATTTTAAGATAGTTTGGGTATGCAAAATTTTTAAAAGGAATAAATAAGATGGCTATTACAGCTTCTATGGTAAAAGAACTGCGTCAAGCAACTGGCGCGGGAATGATGGATTGTAAGAAAGCACTGTCTGAAACAGACGGTGATATGGATGCGGCGATTGAATTTCTTCGCAAAAAAGGCATGGCGGGTGCTGATAAAAAAGCTGGTCGTGTTGCGGCAGAAGGCGTAATTGCCATTGCTATTTCAGATGATAAGAAAACGGGAATGCTGGCTGAAGTAAACTGTGAAACTGACTTCGTTGCAAAAGGTGATGAGTTTAAAGCGTTTGCAAATGAGATTGCGGCTTTGGCATTGGCTGCGGATACGTTGGATGTAGCAGAGATCATGGGATTAACCATGGCTTCTGGCAAAACCGTTGACACCACTCGTCGTGAGATGATTGCTCGCATTGGTGAGAACATGGCATTGCGTTTTGTACAAAAAATTGAATCGAATGGTTTGATTGGTCAATACCAACATGGCGAGAAAATTGGTGTAGCCGTTGCGCTTGAAGGTGGCGATGATGCTTTAGCACGCGATATTGCTATGCATATTGCTGCGGTAAACCCATCTGCAATTACCGCAGATGAAGTGGACCAAGAGATGTTAGCTAAGGAGCGTAAGTTCCAAATCGAGCAAGCTCAAGAGAGTGGTAAGCCAGCAGAAATCATTGAAAAAATGATTGATGGTCGTATGCGTAAGTTCTTGCAAGAGATTACATTAGTGGGTCAGGCATTTGTTAAAAACCCTGATGTTACTATTGAGAAACTTTTGAAAGAGAACGGCGCAACCGTTACCGCGTTCATTCGTTTAGAAGTGGGTGCGGGTATTGAGATTGAAGAGACAGACTTTGCTGAAGAAGTTGCATTGGCGGCGAAAGCAGTAACCGGTTAGTTTTTTTGATAAAGAAGTCATGGTTTCGCTTGGTTTTTAGTAAGCGGGCTATGGCTTTTTTTTATCTAAATTCTCAAAAAAACATTTTGTAGTTAGGTTTTTTATGCGAGACTTTATTTCAAAGTATTTTTTAGTGGGTTGTGTGGAATGGATAATGTAAGGATGCGCAGAGATGGCTCTTAAGTATAAACGTATATTGTTAAAATTTAGTGGCGAAGCCTTGATGGGATCTGGCGATTTTGGTTTGGATGCCGCAACCTTGAAAGCCGTTGTTTCCCAAGTAAAAGCATTGCGCGATCTTGGTGTTGAAGTCGCGATTGTTGTAGGGGGGGGGAATATTTTTCGAGGAGCTCAGATTCAAGGCGCTGGTATTCAGCGAACCACTGGCGATCACATGGGAATGATGGCAACCGTCATGAATGCATTGGCATTGCGTGATGTGATTGAAAGCATGGGGATGAATGCTCAAGTATTATCAGCGATGCCGATTGATGGTATTTCAGCTGGTTTTGATGCCAATACGGCTAAAAAACAGTTGGCAAAGGGTGATGTATTGGTGTTTGCAGCAGGGACAGGAAGCCCGTTCTTTACGACAGATACCGCGGCCGCATTGCGTGGTATTGAAGTGAATGCAGAGATTGTCTTAAAAGCCACTAAGGTGGATGGTATTTACAGTGCTGATCCAATGAAGGATTCGAGTGCAACCCGTTATCAGTTTTTAACGTATGATGATGTGATTCAAAAAAACTTACAAGTTATGGATATGGCAGCGTTTGTATTATGTCGTGAACACAAAATGCCTATTCGTGTTTTTGATATGTTTAAAGATGATGCGGTCATTCGAATCGTGCAAGGTGAAAGTGAAGGCACGTTAGTGGCGGAAGGAGAGAAGTAATGTTAGATGATATTCGTGAAGATGCAAAAACAAGAATGCAGAAATCGTTTGAAAATTTAGAAGTTAATTTTGCTAAAATTCGAACAGGGCGTGCGCATCCAAGTATTTTGGATTCGATTACCGTGGATTATTATGGCTCTCAGGTGCCAATTAGTCAGGTGGCTAATATTAACCTAGAGGATTCTCGTACCTTAACCGTTCAGCCATGGGAACAGCCTATGGTTGCGGTGGTTGAAAAAGCGATTATGATGTCGGATTTAGGAATCAATCCTGTGACGGTTGGTAACTTAATGCGTATTCCGATGCCTCCTTTAACCGAAGAGCGCCGTAAGGATTTTATTAAGCTTGCACGCAGTGAAGCAGAGCAGGCTCGTGTTGCGATTCGTAATATTCGTCGAGATGCAAATAGTGATGTAAAGTCGTTATTAAAAGAGAAGGATATTACCGAAGATGAAGCGCATCAATCGGATGACCAAATTCAGAAGTTAACGGATGAGGTGATTAAAAAAGTGGATGCGGCTTTAGCCGATAAAGAAGCGAGCTTAATGGATATTTAGGTCGCTATTTATACGCAATTACGGCATAATTACTGGGTTTTATTGTGGGCTGAACAAAGGTCTCAATAAGGTTTGGCCATTTAAAGATGCTCTAAACAGATTCTCCATGATACCCAAATACTTACACTAGATTCGTGTTTCTATGTAAGGATTTGGGTGATATTAAAGGGGGAGGTTTACGCTTCTTAATCCTTAATAAAACGGTTCATGTCAATTTGAGAGTATTCAAGTTGGCTTGAGCCGTTTTTTGTTTTATTTTTTAGAGGTTTGTTTTGTCTCAACAATATCACCATGATCATCAACCACAACATATCGCCATTATTATGGATGGTAATGGACGTTGGGCTAAAAAACGTTTTTTACCACGGTTTATTGGCCATCAAAAAGGGCTTAAGTCCGTTAGGCGTTTAGTGGCTCATTGCTCTACGCTGGGTATTAAGGCGCTTACGTTGTTTGCTTTTAGCACGGAAAATTGGCGGCGACCGCCTGAAGAAGTGAATAAGTTAATGGGGCTGTTTTTAAAGGCGTTACAAAAAGAGGTTTCTAAGTTAAACGATAATAACATTCGTTTGCTTATCGTTGGTGACCGTTCTGGTTTCAGCGCTGAGATTCAAGAACATATTGCGATTGCTGAATCCATGACACGTGATAATACAGGACTGGTGCTATCCATTGCCGCCAATTATGGTGGACGCTGGGACATCGTTGAAGCCGTTAAAAAATGGCAGTTAGCCCATCCCGAATTACCGGTCTCTGAGATGACAGAAGAGGCTTTAAGCCAGTATGTTGTATTGAGTGAGTTGCCAGAAGTGGATTTGTTGATTCGCACGGGAGGGGAGCAACGTATTAGTAATTTCTTGATTTGGCAAATGGCCTATGCGGAGTTTTATTTTACCGACGATTTGTGGCCAGATTTTGATGAAGCAAGCATTGACACAGCCATTGAGTCGTTTACTTCACGTGAACGACGTTTTGGAAAGACAAGTGATCAGGTGGCAAGCTCATGTTAAAACAGCGAGTGATTACGGCGGTTATTTTAGCCATATTGGCGGTTCTGGCTCTTTTTAAGTCAACGGATATTGTTTGGCAGTGGGTTGTTTTATTGATTGGCGCGGTGATGGCATGGGAGTGGTCTGGCTTGGCTCGATTAACGGCTTTGTGGCAAAAGGCGGTTTTTTCATTGCTGGTTAGCTTGATTAGTTGGCTCGGCTTGGCATGGCTTTCGATTCAAAGTATTGTTGTTTTGACGTTGATTGAAGCACTGTTGCTTGTTTTTGTGGTTTTGCGTTATCAGAGCAGCCAGGGCAAAGATGGACCAACATCGGTGGTGTTTATTTTAATGGCTGGTATTTTGTCTGTGGTGCTGTTTACTTCCGCTCTGACACTCTTTCGAAATGAGTTTTCACCTCAAATTGTTTTATTGAGTTTGCTTGTTATTTGGGCGGTGGATACGGGGGCTTATTTTACAGGTAAGCGTTTTGGTAAAACCAAATTGGCTCAGTATGTTAGCCCAGGTAAGACATGGGAGGGTGTTTGGGGTGGCGTTGTCTTGGCGTTTGTCATCAGTTTAATGGGGCTTATGTGGTTGCAGATAGAGTTAACACTTTCCATGGGGCTCTTTGCCATTTTGTTAGCGGCAGTAGCACTGTTTTCCGTTTTAGGCGATCTGTTTGAAAGCGTATTAAAACGTCAGTCAGGGGTAAAGGATAGCGGCACTATTTTTCCTGGTCATGGAGGTATGTTGGATCGAGCGGACAGTTTATTAATTGCCATTCCAATGATATATGTGTTGTGGCATTTTGGGAGCATCTCTTAAGTGACTGTCTTGTGGTCTATTTTGGGGTTTATTGTGGTGATGGGGATTGTTGTCACCATTCATGAATGGGGACATTATCAGGTTGCACGTTGGTTTAATATTAAGGTAAAGGTCTTTTCGATAGGCTTTGGTAAAAGTATCTATGAAAAGCAAGGAGAGGAAACCTGCTTTAAAGTTGGCTTGATTCCACTGGGTGGTTATGTTCGTTTTTTGGATGAAGCAGAAGGGCCCGTTGCCAAGGAGGAGTTAGCTAGCGCTTTTAACCGCCAAAGCGTGTACAAACGTTTTGCAGTGGTTGCCGCTGGTCCTGTGGTAAATTTAGTGTTTGCTGTATTGATTTTTTCAGTCATGTACTTGGTGGGTGTTTCGGGATTGAAGCCTATTTTTAATAACGTAACATTAGACTCACCTGTGGGCTCTGTCTTGCCACCGGCGTTTATTCAACAGCCTGAATCGGATGCGGCTTGGTCAGTTGTTGAGGTTGGGGAGGAGCAGGTTTACAGTTGGCAAATGGTTCATCAAGCGTTGTTGAAAGCCAAGGTTCACAAT
>WFNQ01000097.1 GCA_015488565.1 Thiomicrorhabdus sp. | reverse complement strand
GTCAAAAGCATCCGGTTTTGTAATGAAAATTTAGGCATTGGCTTATTTGATGATGAAATAGAGGAACTGGCTGACTACCTCAATAACACCTATTATCAGCACCCTAAATAACACCCATAGAAAACCTTTAATTTAGTTAATAAAAAAAGAGAGGGGGAACTATTCACCCCCTCCTAATTTTAATTTAAGAACGTGGCTTACGTTGCAGTCGCATAAGGTTCTCTTTAAATGCCTTCATCACAAGCGGATCAACCTTTTCAAGCTCTTCCTCATACAATTGATCATTCGCATCCGCGACAATTTTATCAATCGCTTCCAATAAAAAATATTGCCTACTATTATGAGACAATGCTTTCCAATCCCTTTCACTCGAAAACCAAGCTTGCTTTAATGCTTCATCCTGTTTAAACAACCCTAAAACATGCTCTAATAAATCATTTAAAGGGGCTATTGTTTCATAAGCCTGATAAGGGCGCTTCAATGCATCGTAAAAACTGCGACGATGCTGTTTCGCTAATTGTAACGCCGTCACCATAGAGGCAATACGACTGTCCTGAGCCTCTTTTTCTGCCTGCTCTAAGCGCTCCGCCGTTAACATGGGGGCATCCGATTTCCAGCGACCAAATACGATGTATAAATTATTACGCTCAATAAAAAGGTGCTTGCCATCATTAAGGTTCATCACATCTTGAGCAGACACCAAATACGCTAAATGCTCCTTATCTAACACCGTCGTGTCTTCCCAAACATTCCAAGCGGTATCATAAGGGGATACTTTGCTGTTTGGAGTATTTTTTTTCATCATTGGAACACAAGACAGACCGTAGTCATGGCCTTCAACATACTCAATCACAGATAAAATATAATCACCCTGTTCATTTACCCCCGTAATACGGCCTATAATGAACGCATCGTCTTTAATATTGCCCGCTGGGTAAGCAACAAAAACCGTTTCACCTACTTTAAATTGAGTTGCTGCCAAAACCAGTGAACTACAGAAAAGAAGAAAACCAACGCAGATGATTTTCTCCAAGGAGAACAAAATATTTTTCTCCCCCCCTGTCCCACTCATTCTTTGACTTCCGGTTTAACCGCAAGCACATCACAAGGTGCATCATTAATAACGGAGTGCGTAGTGGAACCAATCAGTCTTTTAAAGCCTGAAAGCCCATGAAACCCCATCACAATCAAATCTATCTTATTCACTTTAGCCATGGTAATAATCTCATCGCTTGGACTACCTGAAATGGTCATGAAATCGGCAATATGATATTGCTTAGCTATTTCATGCAATCGTTTTTCAGACGTCTCTAGTAGCGTTTTGGCTAAATCCTCATCCCAGAGTGACGGCATACCCATAACCGCCACATCCTCTAACACGGGATAGACAGGAATATCAACAACATGCAACAGTTCCAGCTTGGCTTGCCACTGTTCCGCCATTATTTTCGCCCTTTTTAAGGCGCAGATACTTTGCTCAGAAAAATCAGTTGTGATTAAAATACGTTGATAATTTACCATGATGTAACCTCCAATTAGTTATCCCTAGCCCTTATATAATAAGGGTTAGGTTATGCACAATTCTTGTGGATAAAATTGTGTGTAATACCCTGCTAAACTCAAAAAACAGTGTGATTTCCTAACCTTATCCAACACTGTTCAATTTTTAAGCAGTTAGGAGCCTGTCCTAGAGATTTTTAAACTCAGCCCCCCTGCTTTTTCAATTGATTATCCTTCCTCTCTTGAATCGTATCCGCCACATGATTTCTTAAATATACGGGCAAAGCAAGCGATTGATAAGTTGACTCACTCTCTAAATCCATTCGCTGTACAAGCTGTGCAACCGCCATAGCAGAAGGCAAGGTATCAAACCATGTTGAAAACAACTGCGTTAAACTTGGATACTCAGCCCAAATATCCCCCAAACCAATGCAACTGGGTTCTAGCGATTCAAATTGCTTTTTAGCCTCTTCAGGTGAGATTAAACAAACATCTGAGACCTTCCACTCCCTTGTCTTTATATTAAATGAACCCGATTGAATATAAACTTCTTTCATTCGTGCATCCATTAAAGCACACCATGGAATTTCCACCAAATGAGATGCTTTATTTGAACTTAGCATGTTACTCAATACGCGCTCAGCCATTGCCTCTAACGAAGAGACTCCTATTACGGGCTTATCCCAACCTAACGCCAAGCCTTGCACGACACCGGTTGCAATACGAACCCCAGTAAAAGCCCCTGGACCTTCTCCATAAGCCAATACATCAATCTCTGAGCCTTTTATTTCAGCCTCACTCAGAACCTCGTCCACCATTTCTAACAACCTAAGCGCATGTTTTTGAGGCAAACGTTCATATCGCTGATACATTTTACCTTTCACAATTAAGGCCACAGAACAGGCCACGGTAGACGTTTCAACCGCCAATATTGAATAACTATCCATTATCTTCTTCCAAAAAATTAAGTTTTTCTATGGCTTCTTCGGCACAATAAACCCACGGAAAATCAGGTAAACTTTCTCTAATCGTTGTGCCATACCCCTTTGAAGACAGCCGAGGATCGCACAACATTAATACGCCACGATCACTGGTATCTCGAATTAAGCGACCCGCACCCTGCTTCATTGCAATCACCGCTTCGGGTAATTGAAAATGAACAAAGCCATTCAAACCTTT
>WFNQ01000096.1 GCA_015488565.1 Thiomicrorhabdus sp. | reverse complement strand
TGCCTAAATAAACACCTGAAACAGGATGCATTTCTACGGTTAACTGACTCATTATGATGCTCCAACTTAAGGACACCTCTATTAATTCATGAGCGTACATCTTGAATCCCAAATCCACCGCCTCTGCGTTACAAATCTGGGCAATAAAGTGATTATTACCTGCAATTTGTGCCTTGATGCGATGAATTTGGGATCGCAATCTGTCACGCCCAGAATTAATAGAGGTACCCTTTACTTTATTCGATTTAAAAACCCACCAAAAGGTGGGTTTTTAGATACAACAGTAAAATAATGAAAAGCGAATTAACTCAACTTACCACAACACTGTTTGTATTTTTTACCTGACCCACAAGGACAAGGATCGTTTCGTCCTACCTTGGGCGCCTCTCTTTTAAACGTACTTTCTTTAGCTTGTGACTCATTTTCTACCGAAGCACTCCCATCCGCCATACCTGCTGCGGCAGGGTGCGTGGCTTCTAAATCTTGAGAGCGCTCTGAGGCAATTTTCTCATCAAAGTCATCCACATCCTGAGAGCCTTCAATTTGAACCAAAGACAACACTTTTACAGTTTCAAACATCACTTCCTGCAAGAAGCTCTTAAACATTTCCGTTGATTCACGGCGATATTCTTGGAAAGGGTCTTTTTGAGCATAACCTCGTAAATGAATCCCTTTACGCAAGTAGTCCATCTCGCCCAAATGTTCGCGCCATTTTTTATCAATGGTTCGTAACAAGACTTCTTTTTCAAAGTGGTGACGCGTATCAGGATTAACCACCAACATTTTGGTGTTATAAATCTCTTCTAACTCCGTGACCAACTTTTCAATCAACGTCTCTTCATACAAGTCTTTGTCTTCATCCAACCAGGCTTGGATATCAAATTCTGTTCCCAGCTCTTCATGAATGGCTAAGGTTAACCCTGGAATATCCCACTGTTCGGCCAAAGACCCTTTTGGAATGTAGGTCGCCACCAACTGCTCAACCACTTGTGCTCGCAAGTCTTCTAACACCTCCGAGACATCGTCCGATTCCATCAACTCATTACGTTGTTCGTAAACAACTTTACGTTGTTCATTGGCAATGTCATCAAATTTCAATAGATTTGCACGTTCATCTTGGTGCATACGTTCGACTTGCTTTTGTGCGCGTTCAATGGATTTACTGACCATTTTATGCTCAATGGCTTCGCCCGAAGTCATGCCTAAACGCTTCATCATCGACTTCACTTTTTCCGACGCAAAACGACGCATTAGGTCATCATCCAGTGATAAGTAAAAACGGGTGGTACCCGGATCACCTTGACGACCTGAACGACCACGCAACTGATTGTCAATACGGCGTGATTCATGACGTTCCGAACCAATGACCATTAAGCCACCATAACCCAACACATCATCATGACGTTTTTGCCATGCTTTGGTCACTTCAGCAATTTGTTCTTCTGTTGGGTTATCTAACAAAGACAACTCCATGTCCAGACTACCGCCCAGTACAATATCCGTTCCACGCCCAGCCATATTGGTCGCAATAGTCACCACTCCCGGCATCCCAGCATTGGCAATAATATGCGCTTCATTTTCATGGTGCTTGGCATTTAACACGCTGTGTTTCACGCCCGCCTGCTTTAATAAACGAGACAGCAGTTCTGACATTTCAATGGAAGCTGTCCCAACTAAAATAGGTTGTTTGGTTTTGGTGACGTCACTAATTTCTTTAACAATGGCCGCAAACTTGCCTTCAATGTCTAGAAAGACCAAATCTGGGAAATCTTGACGTTGTGGCAGTTTATTCGGCGGAATCACCACCACTTCTAAATTATAAGTAGATAAAAACTCACCGGCTTCGGTATCCGCTGTTCCTGTCATACCCGATAGACGTTTGTACTGCCTAAAGTAGTTTTGAAAGGTAATCGAAGCAAAAGTTTGGCTCTCTTGCTGAATTTTAACGCCCTCTTTCGCCTCAATGGCTTGATGCAGCCCTTCACTCCAACGACGACCCGCCATTTTACGGCCAGTGTATTCATCAATAATAACGACTTCATTGTCTTCAACGATGTAATCGCGGTCTTTTTCAAACAACAAATTCGCACGCAATGCCGCATTAATATGAATCATTAATCCGATATTCGTTGCGTCATATAAGCTTTCACCCTCTTCAAGCAAATTGACTTCAGCCAACAGTGCTTCAACTTTAGCATGACCTTGATCAGTTAAGTAAATCTGCTTGGATTTTGCATCAATGGTAAAGTCACCTGAAGAAGTTTTGTTCTCTTTGTCTTCCTCTCCTTGCTCCAAGTGCTGTATAAGCGGATTAATTTTTTGATACAGTTCCGATTTATCTTCTGCTGGCCCTGAAATAATAAGTGGCGTACGTGCTTCATCAATTAAGATCGAATCCACCTCATCAATAACCGCAAACGGTTGGCCACGCATCACTTTTTCGGCAGAAAAAATAGCCATATTGTCACGTAAATAGTCAAAACCAAACTCATTGTTGGTTCCGTACGTAATGTCCATTGAATACGCTAACTGCTTTTCTTGTTGTGACTGACCACTTAAAATCACACCTGTTGACAACCCTAAAAACTCAAACAATTGCCCCATCCATTCAGAGTCACGCTTAGCAAGGTAGTCGTTCACGGTAATGACATGCACACCTTCACCCAATAAAGCATTTAAATATACGGGTAACGTCGCGACAAGCGTTTTTCCTTCTCCTGTACGCATCTCCGCGATTCGCCCCTCATGCAGCGCCATTCCTCCAATCATCTGAACATCATAATGACGCATACCAAAAACACGTTTTCCCGCTTCTCTTACCACTGCAAAGGCTTCTGGAAGTAAATCATCTAACGTTTTTCCAGCTTCAATCGCGGCTTTAAACTCAGGGGTTTTCTGCTGTAACTGCTCATCGCTTAATTTAGCAATATCCGCTTCAAATTCATTAATTTTTTGTGCTTTCTTACGATACTCTTTCAGCATACGTTCATTGCGACTACCGAAGATTTTTTGAAATATTTTAAAGGCCATGTAAAGGTATTTTCCGATTTAAACAATTTGAGAAATTTTACGTTTGTTTGATGATCTCCGCAATAATGCGGTAAAATGACAAAATATTCTACCACATCTACCGATAATATCTGCATGAAACCTCTACTAAATCAAGCCAGTGGCGCACTTAATCATTTATTAGAAAATGCCCATCTGTATCAAGCCTTGCTTGACGTTGGACAAGATACATTACCCGAGAGACTGAAACCCCATTTAATTGGGGTGAGTTTTGAACAAAACACCCTTATTTTACAGATTGATGAAGCCATCTGGGCAACGCAACTGCGCTTTTACGAACCCACTTTACTCGGTCTATTTCAAGAGCATTTTCCACACTTAGAACTCAACACCGTAAAAGTAAAAATCTTGCCACAACCTAAACATATTCCAAAAGAGTGGCATGTTACCAGTTACCCAAGCGATCAAGACGCAACCGAAATGCAGCAGATAAGTAAGAACATTCAATCAAAAGGACTCAAAGAAGCACTTAATAAACTCAGTCTTCGAGCCAAAAAAAAGCCCCTATAAAAGGGGCTATTTTCAACAAAAAATAAGGCTCAACTATAACAGCACCTTACTGCTTCCATAACGAATGGGTTGGTTTCCATCATTTTCATAGGTCACCAACTCAAATGCATCTGTCTGAGATTGCAAAGCGCGTAATAACTGGTTATTCAAAGCATGACCTGATTTATGCGCCGTAAACTCCCCCACAATAGGATGACCCAACATGTATAAATCGCCCACCGCATCTAAAATTTTGTGACGCACAAATTCGTCTTTATCACGCAAACCTTCTGAGTTCATCACCCCTTCATCATCCAAACCAATGGCATTCTTTAAACTCGCTCCCAGCCCTAAGTTTTTGGCTCGAAGCATCTCCATGTCTTTCATAAAACCAAAGGTACGAGCACGACTGACTTCTTTAAAGTACGAAGTCGATGAAAAATTTAGGGTCATTTTTTCAGCCGTCGTTTGGAATGCAGGGTGTTCAAAATCAATTGAAAAATTGAGTCTAAACCCTTCATAAGGCTTAAATTCGGCAAAGCCCCCTTTATCATTTTCAACCCGAACAGACTTTAATATTTTCACAAACGCTTTCGGGGCATCCTGAATTTTAATCCCCGCAGACTGCAACAAAAAAATAAAATGGGAAGCACTGCCGTCCATAATCGGTACTTCATCCGACGTAATATCAATATAAAGATTATCAATACCGATTCCAGCAATCGCAGACATCAAGTGTTCAATGGTCGCAATTTTAATTTTTTTATTTTGCCACTCTTGAACAATCGTGGTACACAGCATGGTCTCACCGACAATATCAGGGGAAACCTTAAATTCGACAACGGGATCGCAGTCAATACGACGAAACACGACACCCGTATTAATCGGAGCAGGCCTTAACGTCATAACAGACTCATGCCCTGTATGTAGCCCAATGCCTTTGGCTTTAATTTGATTAGCAACGGTTCTTTGATTCAAAGGAAAATCTTCTCTTGTATAGGTATTCATTCAGCAGGCGGATTTTAAGAAAATATTTTAGCACAAGTTCCCCTTCTGTATTTAACAAGAAGAGGATATATCTTTGAAGAAAAGAGCCTCTACGTAAAAGAGACTGAGCAATAGATAATGTTACAACCTATACTGAAACGTATATAAAAAGGAGGAAGGAAAGGTGTTTAAAAACTGGATTTAAACCAGTTTCGCATTCGATCAAAAATACCAATCACATCCAGCGAACTGGTTTTTTCTGGTGCTTCATTTACCACACCACTAAAATGCTCTTTTGCGTACATTAATAAGCCTACGGTTGTTGCAAAAGAGGGGCTATTGACTTCATCTGTCAAACCACTCACGCCCTGAGGATAACCTAAGCGCACTGGCATATGAAACACCTCTTCTGCCAGTTCAACCGCGCCATCCACTAATGAGCTGCCTCCAGTAAGTACCACGCCGGCCGCTAACATATCTTCAAAACCCGCACTGCGCAGTTCGGCTTGAATTAACTGAAACAGCTCTTCATATCTAGGTTCAACCACTTCAACCAATGTCCGTCTTGAAAGACAGCGGGCAGGACGATCTCCAACACTGGGGACTTCAATTTCCTCATCTTTATCAATTAGCTGAGGTAACGCACACGCATATTTTTTCTTAATGTTTTCAGCGGCTTGGGTTGGCGTACGCAATGCCACGGCAATATCATTGGTGACTTGATCGCCAGCGACTGAAATAACGGCAGTGTGTCGAATGGCACCATTTTGAAAAACGGCAATATCTGTTGTACCACCGCCAATATCAACGAGACATACGCCCAACTCTTTCTCATCTTCTGACAAGACCGATTCACTTGACGCTAACTGCTCCAAAATAATATCAGCGACTTCTAAGCCGCAACGCTCTACACATTTAATAATATTTTGTGCAGCACTCACCGAGCCTGTCACCATGTGAACTTTAGCTTCAAGC
>WFNQ01000095.1 GCA_015488565.1 Thiomicrorhabdus sp. | reverse complement strand
GTCACCTAAAGACTCGTGTGGAATGGTGGCTGTTAATGTATGTTTATCCAATGAAAATAACCTTATTATGTCACTCCCTACGCAGTCAGAAAAAGGCGCTAAATCATGCCAGGGTCAAATGATTGAAATATCCCAAATGCTTACACTATTTTTCACGTTTCGATGTAAGGATTTGGGAATATGATACAATTGTACCAATTTTTATTAATTGTGTATTGTACCTAAGAAACATGAAAAAAACGCTGTTATCCGCTCTCATCATTGCAACCTTAAGTTTACAAGGCTGTTCTTCACTCACCTCTTTAGTCGCCAAAGAAGACTCCGAAAAAACCGCTGAGGATTTTTACAGCTCAGCCACCGCGGCTTTTAAGGCGAGCATGTGGGATACCGCCATTAAAGAGTATGAAAAACTCAAGTCTTTTTACCCTTATGGTGACTATACTGAGCAGAGCTACACCGAGCTTGCTTATGCCTATTATCGTTACAGTGAACCCGAGTCGGCCATTCGTGAACTCGATGAATTCATGCGACTCTTCCCTAAGCACCCCAATGTAGATTATGCACTGTATCTTAAGGCGCTTGCGGCCGACTCGATTAATAAAAGCTGGTTAGATAAGTTTATAACCGATCCCGCCAGTCGAGACACAAAGTCCGCTTTGCGTGCGGCTCAATATTACACAGATCTGATTAAGCGTTTCCCAGATAGCCGCTACACAGTAGAAGCCAGTAAGCGTCTTGTGGTTCTAAAAAATCAAATGGCGCGTCATGAGCTGCTGGTTGCCCAGTTTTATTTTGATAAACAAGCCTACTTAGCGGCAGCAAACCGTGCGACTTATATTTTAGAAAACTACCCTCAAGCAGTCATCACGTTAGATACGTTAATATTACTGGATCAAACCTATCAAAAGCTCGAAATGCCCGAGATAGCACAAGATGTGCAACAAGTCATTGCATTAAATAAAACACGACTGCGCCCCTCTATGAAAGCCGCGCAACAAAAGCAACTTGAGAATCAACAAAAAAGCTGGTGGGAAAAAACCACCGACTTCTTTGATGGCTTTACTCAATAAGCCCTCTCTCTATTCAGTATACCCACTGGTAATGGGATAACGACGATCACGACCAAACGCACGGTGTGTAATTTTAATCCCTGGTGCGGCTTGTCGACGCTTGTACTCATTACGATCAATCATCTTAATCACTCGATGAACTTCGGCCTCAGGAAACCCTAAAGCACAAATTTGTTCTGGAGTTTGGTCTTGCTTAACATAAGCCTTAATAATGGCATCCAACACTTCATAATCTGGCAAAGAGTCTTGATCGACTTGATCAGGACGTAATTCGGCCGAGGGTGCACGCGTAATCACTCGCTCAGGAATCACGGGTGATAACGAATTACGGTACGCGGCCAAACGATAAGCCAACGTTTTAGGCACGTCTTTTAACGGTGAAAAGCCCCCTACCATATCGCCATATAAGGTGGAATAACCTACCGCGACTTCACTTTTATTACTGGTGGCCAGTACCATTTTTCCTGTTTTATTCGAAATGGCCATTAAAATAGTGCCGCGAATTCGCGCCTGTAAATTCTCTTCAGTCACATCCGCTTCCAGCCCTAAAAACCTTGACGAAAGCGCTTTTTCAAACGCCAAATAGGTTTCTTCAATCAAAATTGACTGGTATTTAACCTTCAACGTCTCTGCTTGTTGTGCAGCATCTTCTTTGCTGATGTCGGCGGTATAACGAAACGGCATCATCACCGCTTCCACATTCTCAGAGCCTAAAGCATCCACGGCGATTGCCAAGGTGAGCGCAGAATCAATGCCACCCGACAGCCCAATTAACACACCCGAAAACCCATTTTTAGTCACGTAATCTTGTACACCCATGATTAATGCTTGGTACACTCGCGCTTCGTCTTCATACAATGGCGCTATATCACTCTGTTGCATTTCAACGGTTTTACCTTGTTTTACCAAAGTTACCGCAGATAACGAGGGGGCAAATTCTGGGCTTTGCACACATACTTGGCCTTGTGTATTCATGGCAAATGAACCGCCATCAAACACCAATTCGTCCTGCCCACCCACTTGGTTAATGTAGATAACAGGCAATCCGATTTCATCCACTCGGCGTTGAATCATATTCAGGCGATCTTGATGTTTTTCGGCTGAGAAGGGGGAGGCATTGAGCGATAAAATCACTTCAGCTCCCGCCTCTTTTGCTTGTGTTGAAGGCGAGATTTTCCAAATGTCTTCACAAATAAGCAAGCCAAACTGAATGCCTTTATACGCTACGACACAAGGACGATTACCCGCTTCAAAGTAACGCTGCTCATCAAAGACACTGTAGTTGGGTAAATTTTGCTTCATGTAGCTGGCTTGAATCATACCGTTTTCAATCCAAGCCGCCATATTGAAACATTCACCCAAGCTGTCTTTCATGGGGTAACCCACCACACACACAATGTCTTTTACTTGTGCACAAATATCCGATAGCGCTTGGTTAACCTGAGGGTATAACCCATCCCTTAACAAAAGATCTTCGGGCGGATACCCCGTAATCGTCATTTCAGGAAACACAACAATATCCGCTTCACTGTGTTGCTTTGCCTGACGACAAGCGTCCACAATACGCTTTACATTCCCTGAAATATCGCCCACGACAGGGTCGATTTGCGCCATAACCACCGTGACATGCTGAGCCATGTTAAGAAAGTGCCTTTAACATCGCATCACCCAACTCCGCTGGAGATGGTACAACAATCACTCCCGCCGATTTAAGTGCCGCAAATTTAGCTTCCGCCGTGCCTTTGCCACCACTGACAATCGCACCAGCATGACCCATTCGCTTGCCCGCAGGCGCGGTAACACCAGCAATATAAGCCACAACAGGCTTAGTCACATGCGCTTTAATAAACTCTGCGGCATCCTCTTCCGCTTGACCGCCAATCTCCCCGACCATAATAATCCCTTCGGTTTGAGGATCATTTTGGAACAGCTCTAAGCAGTCAATAAAATTCATGCCTTGAATGGGGTCGCCACCAATGC
>WFNQ01000094.1 GCA_015488565.1 Thiomicrorhabdus sp. | reverse complement strand
CCCTAGGAGCCTGTCCGAGAACTAAAAACCGACTGTAAATCCCATAAACATCATAAGCCGAGCTTATCAAAGTCGTTAAATAGCCGTGCTATTCGCCTTTTTTGATAAACTCGCCTTATAACGTTTCTGTAATTTTCGTTACGATTCTAGTTCTCGGACAGGCTCCTAGTGGGGTTTTTATTGAGGCAGGGGGGAATATTTTTAATCTAAATTCTTCCCCCCCCCTCTAAGCTTAAAAAAACAACATAAAATTCACGAAACACGGTAAATTTTTTTAAAGGCTCTGGCTGTAAACCCAGTTATTTAGTCGTGTTTCCCGCATTTCTAATCAAGCGCTATAGCGGACAATTTACAACGCATTTCGTTTGGCTACGCCAAGCCTCATCCGTTGTAAATTGCTGCTGAGCTTAATCGTTAAATGAAGAAATAAAATATGAAAACACTCATCACTATATTATTAATAGCCATTTCATTAAATGTTTTGAGTTCAGAAGCTGTGAACTCAAAAAAAAGTATTTACCAGATGGTGTTAGAGAGTGAGAGTCAAAAAGAGGATGATATTGCTGAAGAAAATATCAAACTTCTTGATAAAATAAAGACTCAAAAAGAGTTGATATATAAAACCACAAAAAAAGATTATAAATCACAAGTAGTTATGACTGAATATCATACAAACTATAATGGGTATACTCTTCCGAGGTCTGATCATTGGTTTGGGCTGTACTGTGAAACAGGAGAATGCAAGCTAATACAGACAGAGTTAGAAATTAGAGCGATGCCCCTGATTAGTTTTGATGAGGTGGAGTTAGCCGATATTCCAAACGTAGAAGGCAAGCCAATTTCATTGATTCATGGTGTGCCCTTAGCTGAAGGGAATGTATCTACAACTTTTATCTCCGAATATAGCGGAATGCCGATAAATTTTAGTTCGGATAGGGAAGAAAAGAATCTTTGGAAGGTACCCGGCGTAAGTGATTTATCAATAATTAGAGAACGAATTTCTAAAACAGGCGGTTTTAAATACTATATTAAACACGGAAAATTTAAACAGCTATTAATTGAATCTCACCCCTCTAATATGGATGAAGATGGTGTTGTTCCAGAGTTGCGCTGGGTCGGAGACCTAGATAGAGACGGAAGTTTAGACCTTATTTTTAATCTAAGCTCTTATTGCTTTTATCATAATAGGTTGTATCTATCGAATCAGCTTAGCAAAGATCAACTTTACTCTGCTAAAACAGCAATAGATTTTAGTGGTTTAGAGGTGGCGTGTGGTTGTTAAGGTTCATCTAACGAATAAGGTTGATAATTGGGGTCAGCAGTGTCAACTTTAATATGACTTGAATTCGGATCATCAGTGCAACAGATTCTAAGCAGCTAATAAATCAACTGTTTTTCCTAAAAATAACGAGCAACCCCTTCTTTAAGATATGTAAAAACACCTTATAAATCAGTTGGTTATGACTTAACTTGATGGCATTGGATAGCGTCCTTCTGTTCTTAACCCCTTTAAAAAAGAGGGTTTTTATTTGTTTTGTTTCGATTTATTTGCCTGGTAACACTTACTTATGCTATGGTTATTTTTCAGCTTTAACTTTAAGTAGTAATAATAGTGGGGTATCATCATGAATCACTTAAATAAAACTATCACGGCAGGGGCTTGTATTTTTTTAGTCTATCCTGCTATAGCATTTTCGAATGAAAGTGATAGTTTAGAGTCGTATTTAAAAAACTATCAGCCAGAGACGTATCAACTTGCTCAAGAAAAGGGAGTGGATCTTTATGCATTGGAATCTTCGGCTCCAAATAATATTAATTTAATTCCAAATGATTTAACTCAAAAAGCAGAGCGAATCGAAGTTATTGCTCCTGACCTCCCTAGAACCGCACGTGCACTCTGTGAAAAACCACCAGAAAATGTTTCAGGCGGTATATTTCTCGAAAATAATTTTATTGCAACTTGTGTGAGTGCTGATGGTACTTTTGGGAACGGAGGGTATTCATTAGGAATGACATTTAATCCTTTAGGAACGGGTACGGTAAATACCCCTGATTATTTACAGCCAGGCTCTCCGCATGAGTATTTTTCAGTCACAATTAATTCTCTGAATTTTTCGAATAATAATCGAAATGGACCGAGTATTACTGCACCAGATAATATTCCAACTAAAATTTATCGCCTTGATCGTTACTCTGGTGCTCAAGAAGGGGGAGTTTTTGTTAAATCATTTATTACCGATCACAGAGGTGCTCGCTTGGAAATGACACAAAAATACACTCTTGATCCAAATGCTAGAGAGATTATTGTTCGAGTTGAAATGAAGAATAGTGGTGATGTTCCGCTTGATGGTATTACTTATGCAAGAGGGTTAGATCCTGATCAAGATAGGCCTACAGGCTCTTTTGCAACCATAAACCGAAAAGGTCATACTTATTTTGGGCCAATTCCTGCTCTTCCTGTTGATGTAGAACCTCAGAATATTGCTTGGGCATCAGGAAAAGACAGTAAGTTATCGGTTGCATTGTACTCTGTTGACCCTGTTTATCATGATACCTGTATTAGCAATACATGGACAACTGATCCTAATGTGATTTTGGGCCAGCTTTGTAATTATAACTCTCCATCACAGCCTATTTACGATAGGATTCTAGGGAACTTTCTTTCAGATTACTCTGATTCAACCATTAATATTGCCTTTAAAGTAGGGGGGCTTCAGCCCAACGAAACGGCTGTATTTTCATTTAAATATCTTTTTGATAAAGAGAAGAAAAGAGTTATTAAGCCAATTCCTGTACCAATTGAAGTTGCTAAATAAGAGCAAATTTTTATAAACTTCTTTTTAATTTTTAAGGAGGTTATTTGAAATAAATAAGGACTGTCTTAAATAAAATTAGTGCAGTCCTTTTTTTAATTATGTTAGTTTTATTATTCCTACACCATTCATATAGTTTTTTACAATTCTTTTTTAAGTGAATTCACATTCTGATTTTTTAAACAATCTGCGCAGTCACCAATCTTAATTGCAGTGTGGTTCTGCCGTAGTATACATTGAGGCTGGGTTGGTAAACGCAGTGGATTTTCTCCCCCCTTGAAAAGGGATCGGGATCGTCTTTAGAGGCTTTGGCGTTAAAGTAGATGGCGGAGATCACTTGTTGGTTATCTCCTATTAATTTAAAGGATAGGTGGGTTTTGGTTTGCCCAACGGTTCTGACTTCTTGAATGGTAAATTCACCTGAAAACAATGGCTTAGGCCACTCTCTTCCGTAAGGTTCAAGCAAGCTAAGTTCTTCAACTAATTGGGGCTGTAACTGTTGAGATGTGAGTACGCCATCGGTTTCGATGATGGGAACAGGGGGTTCATCGCCTAGTTGGTTTTGCACGGCTTGCTCAAACAGCGCTTCAAAGATGTCAAAGTTTTTCTCAGGAATCATACAACCCGCCGCGCCCGCATGGCCGCCCATGGAGACAAATAAATCGGGGTGTTGGTCTGCCATCCATTGAAAGGCTTTGCGTAAATCAATGCTGGGTACAATTCCGCGCCCACTGCCAGCAATAAAGCCGTCTTCTAAATCGGTCATGGCGATGGTGGGTAGGCCATATTGTTCGCCGATTCGTGAGGCGATAATGCCTTGAATGCCTGCATTGCCTTGCATTCGAATGGTGAGCGTGTATTTATTGTCGTGGTAGCGTTGTGCGGCAATTTCTTTGGCTTGGGTGAGCATGCCATCTTGTTGACTGCGACGATTGAGGTTGTCGGCATCGAGTTGTTCAAGGTATTGCTGGGCTTGATAGGGGTTGGAGGCGGTTAAAAAATTAAAGGCTGTGGTCACATCACTGACGCGACTGGCGGCATTAATGCGTGTGGCAACTTGAAAGCCTAAAAATTCGGCATCGTAGGGTTGGCCGTTGTTGTCGTTTAATTGTTGCATGGCTTGCCAAGCTGGGGAGCGAAACTGGTTAATAAATTGCAATCCCGCTTGTACAATCGCCCGATTGTTGGGACTTTTTAGACTGACACTGTCGGCAACAGTTCCGAGTGCAACGTTCATGGAGAGTGCTTTTAAAGAGGGGGATTCTTTGGGAAGTTGCCCCAGCTCAATTAAGGTGGCTCTCACTTGTGTCATTACAATAAAAATGACATAACAGCCCGCAACGGTTTTATCGTATTCACAACCTGCTTGCTGTGGGTTAACGGTACAGGTGGCACTGGGCGGTGGCCCTTCTTGAGGCAGTTGATGATGGTCGGTGATACATATATCAATACCAGACTCTTTTAAGCGGGCAATTCGGGGCTCATCACTGGAACCTTGGTCGGCAGAAATGACGAGTGAAATGGGTTTGGGGATATCTAGAATACGATCAACAACTTCATCGGTAATGCCATAGCCCTGTTTTCGTTCGCCAATAATGTGAATGACGCGCTCTTCTGGTACGCCAAAATAGTTGACCAGTGCTGTTTTTGCGACCCATGCAGAGGTAACGCCATCGGTGTCGTAGTCGGTTGCTAATACGATAACGCCTTCACTGTTAATGGCTTTTACAATGAGGTGTGCGGCTTCTTTGGCATTTTTAAGTGCATTAGGGTGCTGAATGTATTTTAGCTTGGGAAAGACAATTTTTTCTAAATGGGTATCGTCCTCCATTCGGCTGGCAATCAGTTTGGCTTGAAGTTCCGTTAAGCCAAGTGTTTTGGCGGCTTGGAAAACTTGGTTATTAATGGGGCGTTGCTGTATTCTAGGTATTTTTATCATGGTGGGATTCTAACAGAATGCAATTACCGATATGTATCTATCTACACGGATTTTTAAGCAGTGGAAACAGTTTGAAAGGGCAGTGGTTTGCAGAGCAAGTAAGGCAGGAAAGTTTGTCGCTAAAGGCAGGGGGTAAAGCTCTTGTTGGGTTTCAAGACTGGCTTACGCCAACTTACCCGTTGGCCTCTCCTCAAGCGAGTCTTTTGGCGATAGAGGAGTTGATTCGTCCTTTGCTTAATTCACCCAAAAAACCTCTGTTATTTGTTGGGTCTTCTATGGGCGGGTTTTATGCTCAATACTTAGGGCAAAAATACCGCACTCCTTATGTCATGATTAATCCAGCGTTAAATCCTGTTCCACTTTTTGAGGCGCACATGGGAATGCATCAAAGCACCGTAACGGGTGAAACGTTTTGCATTGATTTGGCTTACATTCAAGCGCTTAAGGGGTTGATGTTTGATTCGGTGAACAAGCCGCTAGACACAACCATTCCAGCGTTGTTACTTATTGATGAAGGGGATGAGTTGATTGATATTCCATTTGCTTTGGCGCAGTACCAACAACCAAACTCTGAATTTACAGTCCAGGTTTACGCTGGAGGAGATCATGCCTTTCAACACTTGGAGGAAGCGTGGTGCGAGATTAAAAGCTTTTCCAGCGCTATTTAGGCGTTTTGATCGTCCGCTTTTTTGTTCACCACTTCATACGGATCATGAATGTGAACGGTGTATTGAACGAAAATATTGCCTAATTTTTCTCCCCCCTCACGATCAATGGTGATGGTCACTTTATCATCTTGCCAAGTATAAGCGCGATAGCTAAGCGTACCTCCCCAGCCTTTGGTTTGTACTTGAGTGGGGGGGCCAAGTTTTTGAATGATAGGCAGGGCGATGTCTCGGGTTTTTATGACGGTTCTGCGGTTATTTTGTTCAATTGAACTGGGTCGATAGAGTTGTTTTACGGAGGTGATTTTTCCGGCATGGTTATAGCGAAAAAGAATGTAATAACTGTCTCGCATGGTGGACCAGGGAAAAAATTTGTCGTAGTTATGTTGTTTGACGGAGCTTTTAGCTTGTAAATAGCCTCCAATATCCCATAAATGACTGCGAACGCTGGTGATGTCCGCTTCAATTAAAGAGAGGCCTAAAACCTTGAGTTCACTGGCGGGTGTTTTTTCGGCGGCCTGAACCAAGGGGGGGAGAGAAATTAAACAGACGATTAATAGTAATTGTTTATTTGACATCATATGTCACTCTGGGATTAGGGTTATGTAGAGTGTATCGGCCTATTTAAAAAATCTTGAATTAAAGACGTTGGAAAAAAGTGTCGTAGTTGGGTGGCGCTTAAGGTGAGTGCATTCTCTGGTGCGACAGGGGGTTCAAGTTGTGGGTATTGATTGAGCATGACGGAGACATTGGCATCTGACGGGTTATCCTTTTGATGCCATCTTGCCTCGATGGAGAGCGTTGCCAGCGCTTTGGGTGTATCAATATAAATTACACCATAAGCGATATTTTGATTAAGGCGTTTGCACAGAGCATAAAAAGGGGTGCGATGTTTGTATTGTAAGAAGGTGGCATCAATAATGACATTAAAACCAAGTAACAGAATTTGTTCGGCTTGATTCAATAGTGTTTGATAGACCTTTTGGTTCATTTGAGCGCTGTAAAGTTGCTTTTTTTCGGCTTCGGTCACGCGATGTTGGGGGGAAATACCATAAAGTTGTTTGCGTACGCGGTCGGAGCTTAAGACAATGGCGTCCACCACGGTTAATAGTTGACTGGATAGGTAGCTTTTTCCTGACCCCGAAACCCCTTGCAATAAAATAAGGTGCGCTTTCGTTTTGGGCAGGGTGTAGTGCAATGCCAAATGGAGGTATTGTTGAGCGGTTTGCATTAAGTGTGTTTTTTCAAGGCTGTTTTTGGGGAGTTGGCTCGCTCTTAAGGTGGTAATTTTTGCTCGAACTAACGCGCGATAAACTTGGTAAAACGTCAGCAGTCTTAATGCTTGATAATCCACGGTTTGGCTTAAATACAGTGAGAGTATTTGCGAGGCCAGAGCGGGTTTTTTTCTAAAGTCTAAATCAATCAATAGAAATGCCAAGTCACTGATAACATCAATCCAGCGGAACGCTTCATTAAACTCAATGCCATCAAACAGAACGGGGTGGTGTTGGATTAAGGTAATATTATCCATGTGTAAATCACCATGACAGGCTCTTACAAATCCGTTATCTCGTCGTGTTTGCATAAAAGAGGCGAGTTGTTTAAATTGCTGTTGTGTCCACTGCTCCAGTGTTTTAAGTTGTGCCAGATCAAAGTAGGACGCATGGTTATACAGTGTTGGAAAGTTATCCAGCATGGGATGCAATAGTGTTTTGGGCGTGCCTAATTCAGTGTGAGCCAGTATTGACTGGCTAGAAAGTGGCTCGGCAGAGTGGTGAAAATCCGCAATTAAATGCGCCAATAATGACACTTGTTGTGGGCTAAGCGATTCGGTTTGTAATTTTTTACCCAATACATCATTGGGGTCAAACTGTTTCATCTTAACCAAGTAATCAATAGGCTCTGGGTGTTGAATAGTGGGTTGCCAAGAGAGTTGATTATGTTGGTCTAAATACACGGCAACCACATCAATATACAGTTGTGGTGAGTAGCGTTGGTTAAGTTGAAGCTCTAAGTGACAGTATTTTTTACGCAATGCTAAGGTGCTAAAGTTTAAAAAACCAAAGTCGACATTTTTTTTCAGTTTATAAGCGTAAGGACCCGTTAAAAACACCATTGAAATATGGGTTTCGATGGTGGTAATCACCTCAACCGAGTGAGGGTAGCTTTCAGGTAAGCAGAGTAAGTCGATAAGATCAGGGGTAGTCAATGGGGTTGATACCTTAAACTGATAAGTTTTAGAATGATAAATGATAAAAAAGGAGGTATTTTTCCCCTCCCTTTAAAGCAATTGTTTAAGCGATCCCTTGTTTTTCACGAATCTCTTGTTTGCGCTTCATTTCAACGGTTAAATCGGCAGTTGGACGGGCTTCCATGCGTCCTAAACCAATCTCTTCCCCACTCATTTTGCAGTAGCCGTATTCACCGTTTTCAATGGCTCGTAAGGATTTGTCAATTTTGCTGATTAATTTACGCTCACGATCGCGAGTTCGTAACTCCAATGCAAACTCTTCTTCTTGAGAAGCACGATCACTTGGATCTGCAGGGACTTCAGAATCAGTTTGTAAATGGTTTACTGTATTACTGGCTTCTGAAATCAACTGCTCTTTCCAAGCAATTAATTTGTTTTTGAAGTGTTCAAGCATCTCAGGGCTCATGTACTCCTCGCCTTTCTTAGGCTGATATGCGGGATAATTTTCAATAAAGTCCACTTCGTGCTCCATGGTATTGCTCCTAATCTTTTTAAAGATTTTTTCTAAGTAGGCCATTGTATGAGGTGAGCGAAAAAAAGGGATGAAATTGAGCTAATTGAGTCAGGTATTGCAGGGAATAGCTTGCTATTCACAAATTCTTGATGACAATCAGACGTATTTAACCTTTCTTACTCGTTCCTCTTTCATGATAAAGGCCTTTCAAAATAATTTATTTTTGTATTTTAGCCGATTTATACGAATTGTAACGCATTAAATTTAAGCCATGATTTTTTGATCGAGAGGATTTATATCAGGTTTAAATGGGTTCAACAAGTTCTATTTACTGTGAACTGGGTATTATTTGATATTTTTTCTTGTATTTTAGGGAGGAATTCCTCAGAATCCACTCAAATTGATGAAAGGAGCAAGATTATGGCAATGCTACAAGCACTACTGTTTGATGTGGATGGCACTTTAGCGGACACGGAAAGAGATGGTCACCGACCGGCATTTAACATGGCTTTTAAGGCCGCAGGGCTAGATTGGCACTGGGATGAATCTTTGTATGGCGAATTGCTCGCCGTGACAGGGGGTAAAGAGCGCATTCGTTATTTTTTAGAAAAATTTAATGCCACTTTTGTTAAGCCAGATCAATTTGATGATTTTGTCAAAAGTTTACACGCTTCAAAAACGCAGTTTTATACACAGTTAATGGCGGAAGGTAAAATTCCATTACGCACAGGGGTGGAACGGTTAATTAATGAAGCCAGAGCCGAAGGGATGCGCATGGCGATTGTGACCACGACCACACCTGAAAATGTGACGGCATTGCTAAAAAGTACGTTGGGAGCGGAATCTGAAGGTTGGTTTGAAGTCATTGCCGCGGGCGATATTGTGCCAGCGAAAAAGCCCGCACCCGATATTTACCTTTGGGCGTTAGAGCAAATGAACTTAACACCTGCGGATGCCATTGCGTTTGAAGACTCTTTAAATGGCATTAAATCCTCTGCAGCGGCAGAGCTTAAAACGATTATTACCATTAACGATTACACCAAAGAGGATGACTTTAGCCAAGCGCAATTGGTGTTGAAT
>WFNQ01000093.1 GCA_015488565.1 Thiomicrorhabdus sp. | reverse complement strand
GCTGGGCCAATATTGTTGTCAATAAAATTTTACGAAGAGAATAATCTATGTTTGACCGTAAAACACTCGCCTTATACCGTCGCTTATTACGTTATATCGTGCCTTTTAAAGCCCTGATTGCCGTCACACTCGTCGCCTTATTGGTGATTGCCGCAATGGAACCCGCCATTGCTATGGTGCTTAAAAACTTAGTCGATGAAAGCTTAATCGCTAAAAATCCAGACTCCTTCGTTATCATGCCGCTATTGCTGGCAGGGGTCTTTATCATTAAAGGCGTTGCAGAATATTTTAGTAAAGTCTTTAGCCAATGGATTGCTCAAAAAGCGATTTTAGCCATTCGAGCCGATATGTACCAAAAAATGCAATACTTGCCTTACTCCGTTTTTCAAGCGTATGGCACAGGCAAACTGATGTCCAAAATCACCTATGATGTCCCACAAGCCAGTAACGCGCTCTCCACCGCTTGGGTTGTGATCATTCGAGATTCCTTAACCATTATGGCGCTCGTGGCCTACTTACTCTATATCTCTTGGCAACTCACGCTACTCATGCTCGTTGTGGGCCCCATTGTTGCGTTTATTATTGATAAAACCAGTAAATTAATGCGTCACTCCAGCAAATCCATGCAACAAAATATGGGCCAACTGACACATCAATTAGAGGAAGGATTAACCGCACACCAAGACATTAAAATTTACGGCGCAGAGGGCTACGAGCAAAAACGCTTTAAAGACACCGCCACCGACCTGCTCAACAACGCCATGCAAGTCACCAAAGTATCCGCACTCAGTGTGCCACTGGTACAAGTGTTAGCGGCCATCGCATTGGCTGGCGTTGTTTATATTGCCATGCAAATGTCGGCACAAGATTTATTTACACCGGGTGAGTTGCTTGCTTACATTACCGCCATGGCACTCACGTTTGAACCCCTGCGCCGCCTAACCAGTATTAACGAAGTTATACAAAAAGGGATGGCCGCCGCTGAAAGCATTTTTGACCTGCTTGATCAACCCAATGAAACCAATACAGGTAGCCTAACACTCAAGAATTTAAAAGGGGAATTGCACTTTCACAACCTCCAGTTTCAATACCCAAACAGCAACAAACTTGCTTTAAACCACATCAATCTAACCATTCCCGCAGGCAAAACTACCGCTTTGGTTGGCCAGTCTGGCAGTGGCAAATCGACCCTCGTCAACTTAATTACCCGATTTTACGACCCCTGCTCAGGCGAGATTTTGCTTGATAACACCAATATTCTCATCCTTGATCGACATTTCTTACGCGAACAAATTGCGCTGGTCAGTCAAAAAGTGATTTTATTTGAAGACACCATTGCGGCCAACATTGCTTATGGCCGGCCAGATGTTTCCACCGAAAACATCATTCAAGCGGCAAAGGATGCGCACGCTTGGGAATTTATCGAACAACAGCCCATGGGGCTTGACACTAATATTGGTGAAAATGGAAACCTACTGTCTGGCGGACAACGTCAACGCATCGCCATTGCCCGTGCCTTTCTTAAAAACGCCCCCATTTTAATCATGGATGAGGCCACCTCCGCACTCGACAACCAAAGCGAAAAGATGATTCAGCAAGCGATGGAAACCCTCAAGCAAAATCGTACCGTCATCCTCATTGCGCACCGTTTAAGCACCATCGAAAATGCTGATAATATTGTGGTACTTGACCACGGAAACTTAGTAGAACAAGGGTCACATACCGAGCTACTCAAACAACAGGGAGAGTACGCCAAGCTCTATCAAAAAGGGGAGGACATTGATGGCTAAGGCATCCAAAACCAACAACAAAAATTCCCCCCCCCCTAAATCTCCACCACACTTTCAAATGCGTTTTTTACTGCCCAACTACTGGGGAATTTGGCTGGGGCTTGGATTATTAAGACTGTTAAGTCTCTTACCTCTGCGCTGGAAAGAACCCATTGGAAAAGCCTTGGGGCGACTCATGGCCAAGCTCTCCTCTAAACGTCGTCGATTGGTTCAAGCCAATATTCAACTCTGTTTTCCAGAAAAAAGCACGGCGGAACAGCAGGAAATTGCGCATGAACACTTTGAATCACTGGGATTAAGCCTCATTGAAATGGGCATCGTCTGGTGGGGCGATCACAAAAAAAATCATGCCCACGCGAAAGAGCGTCAAATGGTTACCTTTATTGGCGAAGAACACCTAAAAGCG
>WFNQ01000092.1 GCA_015488565.1 Thiomicrorhabdus sp. | reverse complement strand
GCCATTCGTGCCGAAGAGAACAGTGGCATCATATCCGTTAATGGTGCCGCCGCGCATAAAGCCAGTCCAAAGGACTTACTCATTATTGCGACCTATATTTCCATGAGTGAAGCGGAAGCAGAAAGCTTTAAGCCTAAATTAGTCTATTTTAACGACCAAAACCGTATTACTCACACAAGAAATACCATCCCTGTTCAGGTTAAAGAAGCCAGCTAACCTCTGTACCCAAATCCTAAAAAAAGGGAGGTAAATTTCTTTACCTCCCCTTACTTGCTTATTCTAAAATGCGACACTAATCCATTAAGAACGCTCTAAACCACCTTCAAAAGACGGAACAACACGCACTAACGTATTATCCAACAATCGTGTTTCACCTAAGCGTGCAACAGCCAATATCACATACTGTTCCTGTTTAGACATTGCTGGTTGTAACGTATTGGGATCACACACGCGAACGTAATCAACGTCATCAAACCCCGCTTGCAATAAGCGTTGAGAAGCGGTTTTTTCCAGTGCCTTAAAATTCTGATTACCCGATACAATGGCCATCGCAACCTCTTGTAAAATCACATTTAGTTTAGGGGCAATGGCTCTCTGAGCACTTGATAAATACTTATTACGAGAACTTAATGCCAAGCCATCTTTATCTCGAACAATAGGCGATGCAACCACTTCAACTGGCAAAGCCAATTCCTGAACCATTCGAAGAATCACCAACCACTGCTGATAATCTTTTTGACCAAACAACGCCACATCAGGCTGCACCATATTAAACAACTTACACACCACGGTAGACACGCCATCAAAATGCCCTGGACGGCTCGCCCCTTCTAATAACGTCGTCAATGCATCAGGTACGACCACTCGAGTCTGCTCCAAGCCATTGGGGTACATTTCATCCACCGAAGGGAGATAAAGCAAATCCACCTTTAGGTCATTTAACTTTGCACTGTCGGCCTGAAAAGTTCTTGGGTAATGTTCAAAATCTTCATTGGGGCCAAACTGCATGGGGTTGACAAACACGCTCACCACCACACGATCACACAAGGATTGTGCTTGTTGAACCAAACTCAAATGTCCTTGGTGTAAATTTCCCATGGTGGGAACAAATCCTACCTTTAAGCCCGCCTGTTTCCACTGCGTAACCTGCGCGCTTAACGCCTTCAATGTTTCTGCAATTTTCACAAGCGAATCTCATGACAAGAAGCAGGAAATTCGCCCGATTTCACTTCAGCCACATAAGCTTCCAGTGCCCGTTGAATCGAATCCTCTCCATCGTGCCCTTCTAAATAATTTTTAGCAAACAACGGTGTCTTGCCCACCGTCAATCCCAACAAATCATATAGCACCAACACCTGACCAGAAGTATCGCCACCTGCACCAATACCAATCACAGGAATAGACAATGCTTCGGTTACCGTTTTCGCCAATGCCGACGGCACACACTCCAGTACCAGCATTTCTGCACCATGCGCTTGCAATGCCAACGCATCTTTTAACAATTTTTCGGCCGAATCTCGGTCTCTTCCCACAACCTTATAGCCTTTCTTTTCAACCGATTGGGGCAACAACCCTAAATGTCCACACACGGGAATCCCCAAAGCCGAAAGGTGTGCAACCGTATTTAACACTCGCTGTCCACCTTCCAACTTGACCATATTTGCCCCCCCCTCTTTCATTAAAAGGCGGGTCGATACCAATGCCTCTTCCAGCGTTGCATCTGACATAAAAGGAAGGTCAGCAATACACCAAGCATTCAGATTACCTCGTTGAACCATTTGAGTGTGGTAAACCATCTCTTTTATTGAGACAGGCAGAGTTGAACCATGCCCTTGTACCACCATCCCCAAAGAGTCTCCCACCAAAATAACATCCACTCCCGCTTGATCTAACCAGTGTGCAAATGAAGCATCATACGCGGTTAAACACGCTATTTTTTCACCCGACTGCACCATCTTTTGTAGTCTCGAAAGCGTTGTTTTCATAAAAACCTCAGTTAAACAGTTAGGATTGAATAGAGTATAAATAAGAATTGTCTAGTTGTGCAATCAGGGAAGTCACTGTTCCCATACTTGGAACCACCGTATCAGGCGCGATTTCAGACAAAGGAATTAAAACAAAGTCTCGATGAGGGATTTCACTATGCGGAATGGTTAAATGGGGTAACGAAATGACGCAATCATCAAACAATAAAATATCCAAATCAATTAAACGTTCCCCCCAATGACGTTGTTTAATGCGCCCTTGAGTTCGCTCAATTTCTTGTAAAGCAAGCAATAAGCATTCAGGTGACAACAACGTCTCTAGCAAGCAAACCGCATTGACAAAATCAGGTTGATCTTGTGGCCCTTGAGGTTTAGAGCAATAAAAGGAAGAACACGTCACGACAGAAGTCTTTTCGAGTAACTTTAAATGCTCAATCGCACGCTTTAATTGCCTAACAGGGTCCGATAAATTACTCCCCAAACCAATAAATACCTGTGCCATTCAATGTTATTCGCTATCGTTATGGCGTGCTAATTGACTGCGTTTACGGTAAAAATTACGATTTTTTCTTGGTCTTTTTTTACGCTCAGGTCTTTTCAAAGCATTCGCAAACACAACCTGTTCAACGGGATTTTTTTCTTGATACTCTGTCCACCAATCAAAAACCTCTTGCAAATCGGTTTCACCCGCCACAGCCCGAATACCCAAGAAATCATACGCGGCTCTAAAGCGTACATGCTCTCGTAATTTCACTGCTCGGTCGCCATATCGATTAGGTAAACGGTACTGAAAGCTCCAAATTTCACGTATTTGAGCCGTAAATCGTTTCGGAATCGCCGTACACTTAATTTGCTCACCAATCACATCATCTGCCGCCGCATACAACGCCTCTTGTTTTGGCAAGCCCTCTTCCAAATACTCTGCTCTGCGTTGTAACATCGGCTCCCATAACAAAGCCGAAAATAAAAAAGAAGGGTTAACACTTTTACCTTCTCTAATGCGCTTATCCGTACTTTTAAGCGCCTCAATCACCAACATTCTAGGAAAGCCATTCTGCTCCTCAGACAACACACGTTCCGTTTGAGGAAATAAATGCTCAAATAAACCATAGTGGCGCAGTTTTTCAAAGACCTGAACCGCAACCCCACTATGAAACAGCTTTAACACCTCTTCAAACATACGGGCATGAGACACATCCAATAACAAAGGGGCTAATTCAAAAATAGGTTTTTCTGTTTTTTCTTCAATGTTAAAGCCCAATTTCGCCGCAAAACGAATGGCACGAATCATCCGAACAGGGTCTTCACGATAGCGCGTTTCAGGGTCTCCAATTAAACGTAACTGACCTTTTTCAATATCATCCAGCCCCCCCGTGTAATCGATAATTGAAAAATCCTTAATATTGTAATATAACGCATTAATTGTAAAGTCACGTCGCCAAACGTCCTCCTCAATCGTGCCATACACATTATCTCGAACCACACGACCCGTATCATCTACCTCATGCGCCGCCCCCGAATACTTGCCGTTACGACCAAATCGATCCTGACGATTGGTTTGCGTTTTATTCTCACTTGAACCACGGAACGTCGCCACCTCAATCACCGTTCGACCAAATCGCACATGCGCCAAACGAAAACGACGACCAATTAAACGACAACGATGTTTAAACACCATCTTCACTTGATCGGGTTCGGCACTGGTCACAATATCAAAATCTTTCGGCTCAAGCCCCAACAACAGATCCCGAACACAGCCACCCACCAAATGCGCCTCATACCCAGCACGCTTAAAACCATACAGAACATCCAGTGCCGAATGCTCAATGTCTTGACGAGAAAGACCATGCTCATCTCGAGACAGTATCAAAGGAGCTTGGTTATTTTGAGAAGATGGCTCATCAGATGAGCTGGAAAAGAGAGATGTAATCTTACGAATAAATTGGCGCATAGGCAGGTTCAATTATTGTATCTTAAAAATAATCCTCCATTTTAGCGGTTTTTGCTCAGACTTCAACGAATTACAATAGTTTTGTCCTCAACCCATCCACTTAACGATCTATTTAATAAAACAAATCACACTATTACGATGCGTTCATAAAAAATAATCAACAGTAATAATAAATAAAACCACCCCTGATCTAAAAAACTTTGATACAAATGATCTCGGTTTTATGAAATCATAGCCCTACCTTTAACCCATAAAAAATACGGGTCATTAAACACCTCATGAAACAACAAACCACGCTCCAACACCCTTTTATATCATTAAGCCTCGTCACACTACAATTTAGCTTAATTACCCTATTAAGCTACCTACTTATTAGCCAAAGCAAAAATGCACAAGAACTTCTACAAGTTGGTATTATTTTAAGCTGTACCCCTGCCATCTTATTAGGGG
>WFNQ01000091.1 GCA_015488565.1 Thiomicrorhabdus sp. | reverse complement strand
GTTCACCGCCGAACAGGCGGCTTAGAAAGGACGTACCAATACTCCAACCCACATTCGGATGTTCACCGCCGAACAGGCGGCTTAGAAAGAGATGATCATCGCTTATCGATACACGATTAAGTTCACCGCCGAACAGGCGGCTTAGAAAACACGCAATTTTAAATATATCATTCGCACTAAGTTCACCGCCGAACAGGCGGCTTAGAAAAGACGCAATGTCAATTTCAATGTACAGCGAAGGTTCACCGCCGAACAGGCGGCTTAGAAAGCCTGCTTCTAATACGTAATAAGACTTACCTTGTTCACCGCCGTGTATAAAGGGGTCAAAGCCCTTTTTTGTTGATAACTTGTTTTCAGTGTGGTAAAGGTCGTAATTTATCTAAGTTTTTGCTGCGTTAAAATACCTGTTGTATTTGGGGTAGGGGGGGGAATTTTTAATCCAAAATATTTCCTTCCCCTTTTGGTTCAATTTCATAAATTGTAAATCGGGATCACATAAATCGGGGTCATAGGTAAAATTAAATGCAAGATTATATTGTGTAATTCCCCCAAAAAACAGTTTGACGTTATAACGTTGTTAGGCTATTCTTAATTTAAAAAGGAGAATGGTTATGAGTGAGTTATCAAAACGGTCTACAATCTATTTTGAAGAAGATGTTCATCAAGCCCTGAAAATTAAAGCTGCAATGGTTCATCAGTCAGTATCAGAATTAGTTAATGATGCCGTTCGCTTAGTGTTGCGAGAAGACCAAGAAGATTTGAGTTCATTTTCTCAAAGAGAGAGTGAACCAAGTATTAGTTACGAAGAATTATTAGATGATTTAAAAGCACATGGAAAAATATAGCCTTGCCTTTAAAAAATCTGTTGCTAAAGATCTCCGTAAAATACCCAATAAAGATGTAAAAAAAATATTAATAAAAATTAAAGAGCTTCAAAGTAATCCAAGAGCAGATGGTTGTATTAAGCTTTCAGGTCAAGAGCGTTATCGTTTTAGGCATGGTGTTTATAGAATTGTCTATGAAATTAAGGATAGTGAGTTAATAATATTAGTCGTTAAAGTTGCACATCGTGGTCAAGTTTATAAAAATAGCTAACTGATAAAGTGATAATGATAAATAAAAAGCCAGCGGTGACTAAAAAAGTAGTGAATAAAAAGCCTGCAACCGCACCTAAAAAAGCAGAAGAGAAAGTAGAACCAATCTCTTTTTCTAGGCGTGTTTGGCCTGACTAATTCTTTAACGTTGTTATAAATTGATGATTTAAAAAAGGCACTTTATGTGCCTTTTTTTGTGTCCTTTAATTGAGTTTGAAAGGATGCGGATTAAATTTAATGTCATTTTTTAACGTAAAAATAGTGTGAACTTCAAGGGGAATAATCTGAGTCGTTACTAACTTTCTAAAATCAAAATCTTTATTGTGTTTATTGCTATACTGATAAGTGAAATTACTGTATGTGAGGGGGGTATAGTAGTTTTATACCTTTTAAATCAGGTTTAAATTCAAAAAAATAAATGAATTTCTTGGTTTTTTATAGTAGCAATATGATTAAAGCCTTTGTCTAGAGCATGGTTATAGCCTATAAATTGATTTTTTAGGAAAAAAATCATATTGCCTGCTGATATCAATCAAATATAAGGAGAATCTCATTATGAGTTCTACTGAAATACAATTGAAAGTGCAGGTTTTAGATCAAAATTACAAAGCAATCCAAGATGCAAAAATCACTATTGAATCGGATGACTTAAAGATAAAACTGAATTGTGGGGATGCTAAAGGTTACTACTTAACAAAGGAATCGCTTCCTAAAGGTGTTTATCACCTTACCGTAATTAAGAAACCTTTTGGTAAAGAGTCTCGAAAAATAATGCTTAAGCACTCAGGCCAAATTGAAGTGTTTATTTTATTAAAAAGTGGTGTGGATTTTTACTACCGTGGCAGGGTTAAAATGCCTTTTGTCCCCGACTTGGAGCGAATTGCAATTGTTGTGCCTGAAAAAGCAACATTGGCAAAAAAAGGGTCAAAAGAAGCGACGATTTCGCTTTCAAAAAGAGTGGAAATAGCAAAAAAACGAGCTAAAACACATAATTTAAAACTTGAAAAAGGCGGTGAGAACTTTTTACAAGAAGGAATTTTCGTTTGCCGTTTTCCGAAGAATATATCTAAAAAAGAAAGGTTAGAAATTTGTGAATGTTGTGAGAAGGAAGCTCCTAATACCACGTTTTCAATTCTTAAATTAACTGAAAAAAATGCTGTAATGCTCACAAATGAACTGATGGTTAAGTTTGAAGACTATGTTGATGAGTCTGATATTAAAAAAATGGCGAAAGAGTATGGCCTGAAAATTAAACGAAAAATATCCGTTTTAGGGAATTTGTACCACTTTACGACCGCACAAGCGCCAACGTATGAAATTCTAAGTCTGATTAATAAAATTGCAGAGTTAAAAGGTGTTGAGTTTGCTGAGCCTAATGTGTATTCAACGGTTGAGGAAGATGCCATTACCCCAACGGATTTTTTATTTCCAGAGCAATGGGATCACCAACTCATACAAACACCAGATGCTTGGCAATTTTTGCGTAATATTAATGTAAATCGTACCTTTGGAAATCCCAGCGTTATCTTATCGGTTGTGGATTCAGG
>WFNQ01000090.1 GCA_015488565.1 Thiomicrorhabdus sp. | reverse complement strand
TTATTAAGGCATTAAAAAAAGAGGTTGAGGATAATAATAGCACTTTTGAAAATATTAAAACCGAAAGAACTTTATTAAAATCAAAAATTTGGCGATTTATTGTAAATGAATTAGATATTGACTTAAAATCATTTAACAAAACGAAATCAGATGTAGAAAAAGCAATTGAAGGAATTGGCGAAACCTTAAAAACAACCAAAGTCGAAAAAAGCAAACTTGAAAAAGAAGTTGAAGAAAAAGAATCAGAAGTTACAAGTGTAAAACCAACTGTAAATGAAATAAATAAAATTTTAAAACTTTTTGGTTTTACAAATTTTATGCTTGACGAAGCTGATAAAAAAGGTTTTTACAAAGTTGTCAGAGAAGACGGAAGCGAAGTAAAAGAAACTTTAAGTGAGGGAGAATCTACTTTTTTAACTTTCTTATATTTTTATCATATGCTACAAGGAAGCACAAATGACACTGGCATTGGTAAAGATAAAATTGTAGTAATTGACGACCCTATTTCAAGTTTAGATAGCAATGTTCTATTTATTGTCAGTAATTTAACAAAAGAACTTTTACGAGATGCAAAAGGTGGAACTAACGGAATAAAACAGATTTTCATATTAACTCACAATGTTTATTTTTTCAAAGAAGTTACTTTTAAAGGTAATGGAAATAATAAATGGAAAGAAGAAGCATATTGGATTGTAAGAAAACTGAATAATAAAACGCAGATAATAGAACACGAAAAAAATCCAATTAAAACTACTTATGAATTATTGTGGCGTGAATTAGACGATATTGAGAAAATAAATTCAGCAACTATTTTCAATACTTTAAGAAGAATTTTAGAGTATTATTTTAATATTTTAGGTGGTCTTGATTATGAAAAGGCAATAAATAAATTTGAAGGAGAAGAACAGATTATATGTAAATCTCTTATTTCTTGGGTAAATGATGGTTCGCATTTCATCAACGATGATTTAGTAGTAGATGCAGAACCAGAAAATGTAGAAAAATATTTAAAAGTATTTGAACTGATTTTTGATAAAATGGGACATAAAAGTCATTATGAAATGATGATGAATAATATTTTAAAAAAGGAGGAAAATGCCAACGCATAAAGCCATACACATTGCCAATTGAGGCGTTAAACCTTTAAAAACTCTCTCTGTACTTGCACAAGTAAACAGACAAGTTATACTTGTTCAATATATCGTACAAATACAGGGGTGCTTTATGAGAGTTGTGAACTTTTCAGATGCCAGAAACAGGCTAAAAAGTGTATTAGATCAAGTGGTAGATGATGCTGATTGCACAATCATCTCACGCAGAGATGCTGAAGATGCGGTTGTTATGTCTCTTGATTATTTCAATGCCCTAATGGAAACGGTGCATCTGTTAAAAAGCCCAACCAACGCGGCGCACCTGGCAAAATCCATCGCGCAATATCGCTCAGGTCAAGTTGAAAATCATAAGCTGATTCATGATTAAAGTATTGGCATGGACAAAAGAAGCTTGGACAGATTACATATACTGGCAAGGGCAGGATAAAAAAACACTCAAACGCATCAATAAACTGATTTCAGATACTCAAAGAACTCCATTTGAAGGCATTGGCAAGCCTGAGCCACTAAAGGAAAACCTGACTGGCTTTTGGTCTCGTCGTATTGATGAGAGCAATCGACTGGTATATGTGGTTGACGACAACCAGCTTACCATTATTTCTTGTCGTTATCACTATGAAAAATGATTTAAGCAACAGTATTACCCGCCCTTGACCAAGCGTACCCTTTAACGTACGCTTTATTTTGAGGTGAATGATGACGATTTTAAATGCCACAGAAGCAAGGTCAAAGCTTTATACATTAATTGATGAAACCAGAGAAACCCATCAACCTATTATGATTACAGGGAAACGAGGCAATGCTGTTTTGTTATCCGAAGAAGACTGGAATGCCATCTCTGAAACCCTTCATCTGCTATCCATCCCTGGTATGCGAGAGTCTATCAAGGAAGGCATGGCGCAAGATATAAAAACATGCGCTACGGATATTGATTGGTGAGTTGGACGCTGGTTTACACAAAACAAGCTCAAAAAGATGCCAAAAAGATAGCTACATCAGGTTTAAAACCCAAAGCCAAGGCTTTGCTTGAAATCATACAAGAAAACTCATTCCAAAATCCACCACCCTTTGAAAAGCTGGTGGGCGATTTATCTGGCGCATATTCAAGGAGAATCAATATTCAACATCGGTTGGTGTATCAGGTTTATCAACATGAGCGCACCATCAAAGTGATTCGCATGTGGACACACTATGCATGAGGAACAAAAGCCTTACCCACATTTGACATCAACCCTTTATCTACTCACGATACACAGCCATCAACCCTTGGAGCAAACATGGCATACCCGATTGAACAAAAATTAGTCATCGCTGTCTCATCCAGCGCATTGTTTGACTTAACCGAATCGGACAAAGTCTTTCGTGAGCAAGGGGCAAAAGCCTATAAAGCGTATCAGGAAGAACACCTGGATGATGTGTTGGGTAAAGGCGTGGCATTTCCTTTTGTGCGTAGATTTTTAAGCATCAATGACCGCTTTCCTGATGAACAGCCTGTGGAAGTGGTGCTGCTATCTCGAAATTCTGCGGTGACAGGCAAACGTGTGTTCCGCTCTATCGACCATCATGGCTTAAACATCTCCCGCGCTGCATTTATGGAAGGCAAATCGCCATACGCTTATATCC
>WFNQ01000089.1 GCA_015488565.1 Thiomicrorhabdus sp. | reverse complement strand
TTTCACTAATTTTGACAACTTGCTTTTCTCTCGTAACAATCGCTGTCACTTGGTTGCTAAATAGCCCAAAAAAATAGGATCGAAAGACATCCATAAAGTCATTGCCAGTCGAAATTTTTTGTAATACGGCTTCGGCAAGGTCATTTGATAAGCCGTGGGTTTCGTTATACAGAAGGTCGAACTTGCCTATTTGTTGATCCATTTTGGCGGTGTCGTTGTTGTAGATTTCTTCTTTTATGGCTAACTTTAAAGTATCGCGAGTGGCCTCCCACGCTTGTTCTTCAGTCGTATCAACTCCATTCGCAAAATAAACATCGGTTTTCGATTCATCCACGGCGGCACTTGACATTAAGGGTGATAAAATAAGAAGAAGTAACAGTAATTTTTTCATAGTTATTCTCCAACCACTTTAGCCGTATCAAAATCACACTGGCCTTTTCTTGTGCCACTTTTTGGAAGTGTATAGACCCCACCACTTAACGCTTTATCATAAGCAAAAAAAGCCTCTGTTCTTTCAGGAATGCTCAGTACTTTACGTTTTACTTGTTGAAAAAGGCTAATACTTTCAAAAATCAAAATAGGTTCATCATAATATTTTGCATATACCTTATAGTAAGATTGACAAGCAAGGGCCGCATGCACAAACTCCACGGTTTCAAGTGCTTTATCCGCTCCTCCTTCAAAAATCCGCTTCCAAGTACGAGCTGATTGCATGCCTACCTCAATATGCACGGGATGCTTGTCTTCAAACGTGGTGTAAATCCAGCGCTCCACATCATCTCTTACGCCGTTATCATTAGAATCAATCCCCACCAAAGTGGCGTTATTCTCTTCAGGCAACGGCTCGGGCGGTAAACGAACACCGTTTATGATTAAGATGGGAAACACAGTAATAGTAATTTGGTCATGAACAGGATCGTCAAATTTGGCTTTTAACTCAAACACTAAATCGGTTTTTTCGGTGACGGTAGGGGCAGTAAATTTTAAAGTTGAAGTGCGTTTATTTTTAATGGCCACAGCAGTACCCGAAAGCTGCTTCCAACGATATTTTTTCCCCCCCTCACGGGCATACACCTCAACCTGGTCGCCACTTTCGGCATAAAGCAAGTCATGAGTAATTAACGGTTCTTCTTTAAAAAAACAACCGGATAACAGTACGGAAAATAGTACCAAAAAATAGACTTTAAACCCAACCGATAAATAGTTCATAACACGTCCTTTAACTCAAACTCAAATCCAAAAATCTTTAACCCCCTCCCAGCCTCCCCCTTGCCAGGGGGAGGAGTTAAATCATAGAAGCACAGCCGATAAATAGTTCATAACCCTTCCTTAAAATAACCGCAGAATTAAATTTGTCACAAAGATGAGTATAAATCAGAATCAGCGAAAGGCATTTAATTAAGTAGCAAGTGACTCGATATACATTGGAGGTGAGTTTAAAAGAATTTATACAGGTTTTTATAAATCCATTACAATACTTTTTATGCATAAAGAAAGTATATTTTTAGTTGGCCCCATGGGGGCAGGAAAATCCACGGTTGGACGCTTGTTAGCAGAAAAGATGCTCTACCATTTTGTGGACAGTGATCATGAAATTGAGGCTCGAACTGGGGCAAGCATTCCAATGATTTTTGATATTGAAGGCGAGTCTGGTTTTCGGGAGCGTGAAGCACAAATAATTGATGAGCTAACACAACGCACCGAGACGGTTCTTGCAACGGGCGGCGGCGTGGTTGAGTGCGAAGTGAATCGTCAGCATTTGCGTTCACGTGGGTTTGTGGTGTATTTAAAATCGCCTGTGGAGGCGTTGATTCAGCGAACCAAGCATGATCGTAATCGTCCGCTATTACAAACGGATGATCCCGCTAAGGTGTTAAGAGAGTTAATGGAAAAGCGCGAGCCTTGGTATATTGAGATGGCGGATTTGGTGGTTGAAACCCAGCAGGTTTCGGTGCATCGTGTGGTTAAGCAAGTGCTTGAACGATTATCGGCTGAAAAGATCATTTAAAAAATTCTCCCCCCCCTACCTTAATTTGAAAAAAGAGATGTGTTGATGAAAACGTTACGTGTTGAGCTTGGTGAGCGAGGTTACCCTATTTTTATTGGTCAAGGCTTGATGGGTAATGCTGAGTTGGTTAAGTCTTATGTAAAAGGTAAGCAGGTGTTGATTGTGACCAATACCACGGTTGCTCCTTTATATTTAAGTGCGTGTGAAAAAGCCTTTGCAAGTTTTGATGTTAAATCGGTGATTTTACCTGATGGAGAGGCTTATAAAACCTTAGAGACTTTGAATTTGATTTTTGATGAGTTGATTGGACAGCGTTTTGATCGAAGTTGTACGCTAGTGGCGTTGGGCGGTGGTGTTATTGGCGATATGACGGGGTTTGCGGCGGCGTGTTTTCAGCGGGGGGTAAAGTTTATTCAAATGCCCACCACGTTATTGTCACAAGTGGACTCTTCTGTGGGCGGGAAAACGGGGGTGAATCACCCGTTGGGTAAGAATATGATTGGCGCTTTTCATCAGCCTGAGTGTGTGGTGATTGATACGGAAACCTTAAACACGTTAGAAGATCGCCAGCTGTCGGCCGGATTGGCCGAGGTGATTAAGTATGGCTTGATTCAAGACCGTGCTTTTTTTGAGTGGTTGGAAGAGAATATTGAGAGGTTGATGCGCCGAGAGCCTGAGGCGTTATCGTATGCGATTGAGCGTTCTTGCCAAGATAAAGCGGAGATTGTGGCGAAAGATGAAAAAGAAGCGGGTTTACGCGCACTCTTTAACTTGGGTCATACGTTTGGCCATGCCATTGAATCGGGCATGGGGTATGGTAATTGGTTGCATGGCGAAGGCGTGAGCGCGGGAACCATGCAGGCGGTTTATATGTCTCAGTTATTGGGCGATTTAACCTTAGAGGAGGTTGCGCGGGTGCAAGCTCTGTTTGAGCGAGTGCATTTGCCGGTTAAACCGCCCTCTGTGGCTGAAATGGATAATCAGGTTTTTTTAGATCTGATGGCGGGGGATAAGAAAGTGCAGGCGGGTACGATTCGTCTGGTTTTGTTAAAGTCCATTGGGCAGGCTTATGTAACAGGAGATTATTCCGCTGAATTGCTTGAAAAAACCTTAACGGATTGGCGTTAAGTTGTCGGTCAAGGTGGCATCGGTTTCAGGTGTCTCGTTTGACAAAAAAGAAGCGTTATCAATTATTACCGTGGAAAATAATTTTGCTACGGCTCAAATTACGCCTTATGGGGCATCTGTATTAAGTTTTATTCCTAAATGTTCTGGGGGGTCTGATCTGCTATGGGTTAGCCCAACGGCGGTTTTTAACGGCAAAAAACCAGTGCGAGGTGGTATTCCTATTTGTTGGCCTTGGTTTGGCCAGCACCCTAATCATTCAGAGCTGCCTGCGCACGGTTTTGTGCGTAATTTGGTTTGGAATTTGGATGATGTTCAAAATTTGACAAGTGGCGCAACTGAGCTGGTTTTGAGTGTTAAATCAAATGCGAAAACGCTTGAGATTTGGCCTTACTCTTTTCACTTAAGCTTAACGATTACGATTGGAAAAATGCTCTCTCTTTGTTTAACGACGACGAATTTAAGTGATCAGGAGATGGTATTGACGGAAGCGTTCCATAGTTACTTTAAGGTGAGTGACGCAAGAGAGGTAGCGGTTTCTGGATTTAAGAATAGTTTACAGGTTGATACTTTAAATAGGTCAAGTCCAAGTAAGTGCTTGCAAACCGATCAACTTATTTTCTCCCCCCCTATTGATTCAGTTTTTCTTAACCACTCGGCAGATGTTGTTATTAACGATGCTGGGCTTTTGCGTGATATTTGCATTGTTGGTAAAGAGGGTTCGATGTCTAGTGTTGTCTGGAATCCTGGTTCTGAGATTGTCAAAGGGTTTGCTGATATTCCGAATGAGCAGTGGGCTTCATTCCTGTGTGTTGAGTCGGGTAATGTCTTTAGTGATGTTATTCGCTTAAAACCAAGAGAGACACATCGGTTAAAAATACGTTTACAGATGGTATAGAGATA
>WFNQ01000088.1 GCA_015488565.1 Thiomicrorhabdus sp. | reverse complement strand
TACTCACGGGGCGTATTGGTAACTTTATAAACGGTGAACTGTGGGGCAAAGTAACCGACTCCCCATTAGGTATGGCCGTGTATGATCCTGCGCTGCAAACGGTGGTGCATAAATACCCTACGCAATTGCTGGAAGCCTTATTAGAAGGCGTTGTGCTGTTTATTATTTTAATGATTTACGGACGTAAACCAAGACCGCCTGGCAGTGTGGCAGGGCTATTTTTATTGGGGTATGGAACCTTCCGATTTATCGTTGAGTTTTGGCGTGTGCCCGATGCTCAAATTGGCTACCTGCTTTGGGACTGGTTCACCATGGGGCAACTGCTTTCAACGCCAATGATTTTAATTGGCTTGGGGGTTATGCTCTGGGGTGCAAAGCAACAACAAAATAGTACGAGTAAAGTATGAAACAGTATTTAGACTTATTAAGTCATATTTTAGAAAACGGAACCGATAAAGGCGATCGCACGGGGACAGGAACGCGCTCCGTTTTTGGCTATCAAATGCGGTTTGATTTGCAACAGGGCTTTCCACTGGTGACCACTAAAAAACTGCATTTACGCTCCATCATTCACGAGTTGTTATGGATTTTAAGCGGAGACACCAATATCCAATATTTAAAAGACAATAAAGTTCGAATTTGGGATGAGTGGGCGACTGAAGAGGGGGAGCTGGGTCCTTTATATGGCAAGCAGTGGACAGCATGGGAGGCGCCAAATGGCGACACCATTAATCAAATATCAGAAGTCATTGATACGCTGAAAAACAACCCAAACAGTCGTCGCATGATTGTTTCAGCATGGAATCCTGCCGATCTACCTGATGAATCTAAAAGCCCGCAAGAAAATGTGCAACAAGGGCGTATGGCACTGGCGACCTGCCACGCCTTTTTTCAATTTTACGTTGCCAACGGCAAACTCTCCTGCCAGCTCTATCAACGCAGTGCCGATACCTTTTTGGGCGTGCCTTTTAATATCGCCAGTTACGCCTTACTGGTTCACATGATCGCGCAACAAACCGATTTAGAAGTAGGGGAGTTTATTTGGACAGGGGGCGATGTGCATCTTTATAACAACACCCTTGAACAAGCCAAATTGCAGTTGACCAGAGAGCCGTATCCGTTGCCTAAATTGGTGATTAAACGCAAACCTGAGAGTATTTTTGACTATCAGTTTGACGATTTTGACATTGAGGGTTATCAATCACACCCACATATTAAAGCACAGGTGTCGGTATGAAAATTGCCATGATCGCTGCGATGGCACAGAACCGAGTGATTGGCTTAAACGGTGACATGCCGTGGCACTTGCCGGATGACTTAAAATTTTTTAAAGCCAAAACCACTGGAAAACCCGTGATAATGGGGCGTAAAACCTTTGAATCCATTGGCTCTCGTCCACTGCCCAACCGCCCTAATATCGTGATTAGCCGCAATGTTGATTTGACGATTCCAAATGTAGAGGTGTTTCAGTCCATTGAGCAAGCGTTAGAAAAATACGCCAATGAGCCAGAGGTGATTATCATGGGGGGGGGAGAACTTTACCGCCAAATGTTGCCCAAAGCAGACCGATTGTACTTAACGTTAATTGATGCCAACATAACTGGCGATACCTTCTTTCCGGATTGGACAGCGTATGAGTGGACAGAGATAGAGCGTCAGTTTCATCCAAAAGATGAACGCCATAAGTACGCTTTTGAGTTTGTGACGTTAGAGCATTTGCTTTAATTTCTATCAAATTAAAGGAGTATTAAGAAGGTAGAGTTTTGTAATTAAATTGCCTCCGTGAACAGCTTTGAATGCCAAAATCACTTTTTTATAATGTCACAATCAAGCAGTCAACCATTAGGCTTGACCTTTTTTTGATGTCTGGCGTTCTTAAATTGGCGGCTATGGCGTTTTTGGAGGTGTAATATTAAGACGGTTAAAGAGAGTAAAACCCCTGAACTCACCGCAATAGAGGCAGAAATGGAGCTGTCTAATTGATAGGCAAGGGTGTAGCCAATCGTAACCGAGGCTTGTGAATAAGCCACGGCCAACCACAACATGCTTTTGAGTGATTTGGCGATTAGGTAGGCGCTGCTGGCGGGAATGACCAGTAGAGCGACCACTAAAATAGCGCCGACGGCATCAAAGGAGGCGACGGTGGTCATGGAGACT
>WFNQ01000087.1 GCA_015488565.1 Thiomicrorhabdus sp. | reverse complement strand
TACATAGAAACGTGAAAAATAGTGTAAGCATTTGGAAAACCTAGGGTTTTTAAATATGTAGTCGCACCCATAGGTTCGGCGTAGTATTTTAAGATCATAGGTTTTTCAAAGGGTTGCGCTAGATTCGTGTTTCTATGTAAGGATTTGGGTTTTAGATGAATCGGTCTCTGTGGTTTGTTTTTACGTATAATGGTGCATTGATTTTTTAAAGTGTAAAAGAAGTATTTTTTATTTTGTCCTATTCGATTGTGATCTCTATTTCGGCTCAAACATTAAGCGTGTTTCACGAGGCTGTTTTATTGCAATCTTATTCCATTAGCTCTGCTTTAAATGGTGTAGGGGGGGAGAAAAATTCGGGCAAAACGCCTTTGGGTCGTCATGTGATTCGTGCCAAAATTGGTGGCGGTATGCCAATCAACACCGTTTTTGTGGGTAGGCGCGCTACGGGTGAATCTTACAGTGAGGCCTTAGCGCAACAATTTCCTAAACGGGATTGGGTGTTGAGTCGTATTTTATGGCTCTCTGGCAAAGAGAAAGAGATTAATCGTTTAGGTCAAGTGGATACCATGCAACGTTATATTTACATTCACGGCACACCCGATTCCGAACCGATGGGTGTCCCGCTGTCGCACGGTTGTATTCGTATGAGAAATACCGATGTGATGGCGCTGTTTGATTCTATTCCCGTCGGGACTGAGGTATTAATTCAAGCATGATTTCCTATTTTTTTCGATTGCTGGGTTCGGTGCTGTTTGTCTCTTGGATTGTGGGCACACTGGTTTTCTTTTTAATTCACTTAGTGCCTGGCGATCCTGTTGCGGTGATGTTGGGCGATTGGGCCAGTCCTGCGGATGAAAACGCATTGCGCGAACAGTTGGGATTGCATCTCCCTATTACCACTCAATATTGGCACTATATTACGGGTATTTTTCAACTCGATTTAGGTCAGTCGCTGTTTTTTCATCAACCCGTTTCAGAGTTGATTGCCGAACGCTTTCCCATGACATTGCAGTTGGCTTTTATGGCGTTAATTGTTGCGGCACTCATCGCCTTTCCGCTTGGGTTATGGGCGGCTTTACGGGTTGGTAAGTGGCCAGATCACCTCTCTATGTCGGTCTCTTTAATTGGCGTATCCATCCCTAATTTTTGGTTGGGGCCAATGTTGATTCTGTTTTTCTCTTTGTGGTTGGCATGGTTGCCAGTGAGTGGGGCGGAGCAACCTTTTTCTTGGGTGTTGCCTGCGATTACGTTGGGTACGGCATTGGCCGCTATTTTGGCTCGAATGTTACGCGCCTCGTTATTAGAAGTATTGCACGAAGACTACATTCGTACCGCACAAGCCAAGGGATTGCCTTCACGACTGGTGTATGGCAAACACGCACTCTTAAATGCCTTACTGCCTGTGGTCACGATTTTAGGATTGCAATTGGGGACGCTATTAGGCGGTGCGGTGATTACCGAAGTGGTCTTTGACTGGCCAGGGTTAGGGCAGCTATTAATTGAATCCATTCAACGGCGCGATTACCCTGTGGTTCAGGGTTGTATTTTGGTGATTAGTATCGCCTACATCACCATTAATGGGTTAACTGAACTGGTGTATGCGTGGTTAGACCCCCGAATTAGAGTGGCAAAATAGAGATGTTAGCCGTATGTTGAGATATGTTAGCTACAGTATTGTGGTGCTTTGGTTATTGATGGCATTTGCGGGCTTCTTTATTGGTGACCATGCTAACGAAGTCGTGTTGTCACAATTTTTATCCCCCCCCAGTGAACAAGTTGGGTTGAATTCGCACCTGTTAGGGTCGGATGAGCTCGGTCGTCCTGTTCTTGAACGCTTAATTTTAGGGGCTCAAACCTCTCTGTTTGTCGCACTCGGCGTGGTCTTTTTTTCAGCGATTATCGGAACGACCATTGGTGTGTACAGTGGTTACGTTGGTGGATTAACCGATAAAGTTATCACTAAAGTGATTGACGTTTTTTTAGCGTTTCCCGGGCTGTTACTGGCCATCGCCCTTGCCGCCATTTTAGGGCCGGGTATTGAAAACGTGGTATTTGCATTGGTGGTGGTTGGGTGGGTAGGCTATGCCCGTTTAGCGCGCGCGCAAACCTTAAGTTTACGCAATCGAGAGCATATTTTAGCCGCCCGTTCATTAGGGGTTTCAACGCCTCTCATGTTATATCGTCACGTATTACCACTCATTTTAGCCCCCTTAGGGGTTGAGGCCACCTTTGGTATCGCAGGTGCGGTTATCTCCGAAGCAGGACTGTCATTTTTAGGGCTGGGCGTACAACCCCCCGATGCCTCATGGGGCAGTATGATTAAAGAGGGCACACGCTATCTATTAATGGCGCCCCATTTAGTTTTAGCGCCTGGTATTGCACTGATGTTGGTGGTGTTAGCCGTCAACCTCATTGGCGATCAATGGCGTGATTATTTGGATGTGAAGTCCAGAACAAAAAAGAAGGGTAAAAAACGGTAATTATCGGGGGTGAGGGGGACAAAGTGAATTGAGCCTGCTCAAGAGAGGGTACTCTGGAGTAGAGTTTTTAAAAAGGTTTTTTTAATTGTTCTTTTAATAGATGAGTTGAGATGAACATTACGCTACAACAGGTAAAAAATGAAAAATTTACGGCTGTTATAACGTTAAAACACACTTAAATCATTAAGTGTTTTGGTTACGACGACGAGCGGCCATAAAACCAACCAGTCCTAAGCCACCTAACATTAAGGCAATTGTACTTGGCTCTGGTACAGGAGAGGTAACGGTGTTTAAGGTGTACCCCGTTGAATTTTCAGAGGCAATGCCTTTGATTTCTAAAAAATAAGAACCCGCGTCTAAAAAAGTAGATTGACCTGTTGCAGCTTCAGTAAATTCGGCAACAGAAAAAACTCCTGAAATATCATAAACTTGCCCTGTCATATCCTCAAGAGTGATATCTGTAAATTCTGAAATAGAAGCGATTGAACTTGTTGCTAAAGCACTAAAAAAATTTCCATCTGTAAGGGTAAATTCAAATTTATCTGTAAAGGCACCCATTGCAATATTATTGGTATCCATATCAATGGTATAGTCAGTCGCGCCAGCGGTAATGTCACCGAGAATATAAGTGGTGTCAGCACTGACGAAGCTTGATGCTAAAAGTAACGAGGCAATGAAACCTGCTTTTTTTGTTAAAACTAAATTTTTCATAAGAATGCTTTCCATTTTATTTAATAAAATTCACTATCATTTAGTGAATTAAAAACTTCCTCATAAAGACAATTTCTGTCTCATGAACTCTAGAAGTTGGAAACATCCTACCGATAAATAGGGTAAGTGTCAATAAGCATTCAGTAAGTATTCCTTCGTAGTTAAGTTTTATGCAATTTTAGCGGGCTAGATAGCAATTGCATCTCTAAACGGAACTTTATCAATAAGCCATCAATATGATGTGTGACTATTACCCCGTCATTACCGGACTTGATCTGATAATCTCTTGTTGTCATTGAAGAACCTCTGGTCAAGCCAGAAGATGACACGGTATTGATATGGGATAGACGGTTGTCGTATGCTCTATTTCTAATGGCTCTCTGCCATAAACAACGCGCTTTCCAGGCTATTGCAAACACTCATAAAGCCTGATTTATGGCAAAATACGGTGTCGGTTAGGCCGGTTATTTGATTGAGTTCGTCACTTCTCAGCCCTCTAAAGCGTTGAGGTAGGTGGTTCTCTTTGCCGTTGCAGTAAACACCAAACTGTTCGTCATTTCTTGGGTAGACCACGCGCTTGATTTCTGGGTGGCGGTATAAAAAATCTTTAAAGGGCAGGTGTTTGTCTAAGGTTAAAATTCCATTTTTGACGGTTTTGGCATAGGCTTCCAGTTCAACAATGTTTTCAGCCTCTTTGATGGCCGCTTTTATAAAGTTGTTTAAAATACCGCTGGTAAACTCAATGGCTTGGTGAAAGGCGGCGATTTGTGCGTCGTCGTCTT
>WFNQ01000086.1 GCA_015488565.1 Thiomicrorhabdus sp. | reverse complement strand
TTTAAAAAAGTCGGTTAAATCAAGGCCTGATACTTCGGAACAGATTTGTTCAATTTGTCCCTCTTGCAATCCAATCTCTGTTTGTCCAAAGTGTTGCCATAGGTGCAAAATAACATCATCCAGCGATTTTTTACCTTGGGTCTGTTGACGAATGGTTAAATCTAACCCCAGTGCAATTAAGCTGCCTTTGGTGTAGTAACTGATAATGGCATTGGGCGCGTTTTCATCTTGTTGATAAAACTTGGTCCACGTATAAAAACTCGATTCGGCCACCGACTGCTTAAAACGACCAGGCATACGATAGACTCGGGTCATCTGTTTGGCCAGTAGGTTTAAATAGGTTTCGTTATCAATTAAGCCTGCACGTTGCAAAATAAGCCCGTCGTAATAGGAGGTAATGCCCTCAAACCACCAGAGTTGATTGGTGTAAACGGGTTGCGACAAGTCGGCCTCTTGATACACTTTTGGCTGAATACGCTTAACGTTCCACGTATGAAAATACTCATGGCTGCACAGCTCTAAAAACTGCAAATAACCGTCAGTGGCTTTGGTCATACCTTTATAAGGTAGGTCGTTACGACTGCACATTAATGCGGTGGAATTTCGGTGTTCTAGCCCACCATAATCACTGCCAGTGACCATTACCTGAAACAGATAGGTTTCTATCGGCATAGGGGAGCAGAAAAATTTTAATTCGGTCTCACAAATCTTAATTAGGTCTTGCTTTAAGCGTGCTTCATCGCAATCAAACAGCCCCGTTAACACCATTTTATGAGGAATGCCACACGCCATAAAGTCAATTTCAGTAAACGTGCCCAGCTCAAAAGGGTGGTCAATGAGGTCGTTATAGTCGTTGGCTTGGTAAGTACCAAACCCTTGATTATCGACTTGATGAGTACACAAACCCGTGGCCACTTTCCAGTTGTTCTCTTGTGTAAAAGGCGTGGCCTTTAGTTCTAAAGAACACGCTGTATCTCGTTGATTTTCAACCGCTAAAAACACCGACGTACCATTAAAGAAAGCGTGGTTTTTATCAAAGTGTGCCCCCCTTACCGAGAGATCCCATGCATACACTTGATAGCGTAATACCACCGCTTGCCCATCACTGGTAAACTGCCAACTGGACTTGTCCACCAAGGTCAACTCAACGGGTGCTTGCTCAAGCGTTTCAGCCGTTAAGCCTATAAGGTGCTTTGAGAAGTCACGTATTAGATAACTGCCCGGAATCCAGTTGGGTAAGCAAACCGTTTGCACAGGCTGTTCTGGTTGAGAAATGGTGAGTGTAACGTCAAACAGGTGGCCTTTTGGATCAAACGGGGTAATGGTGTAGTGAAGGGAGTCGGTATCAAGAGTATGGGATATCATGTGTCTGCAAATGTTATAAAAATTGTGGGATAGGGGGACTCAGTGAGTCACCCCAAGTATCAAAAAGATAAGTCTTAAAACTTAATAGTTTGCCGTTAATTCTTGATTTACCAAGTCCATGAACGGTTGATAGCCAAAACGGGGCAGTGGCTTGCCATTTACGAAGAACGTTGGCGTTTTGTTTGCGCCTAATGCCTGTCCATCGGCGAGGTCTTTTTGAATGACCTTTGCAATGGCAGGATCATTCATGTCTTGTTGCAAGCGCGCCAAGTCTAACAGGTTAGCCTTTTGCAAAATTTTCCAAAAAAGGTCGGGGCGAGCCTGATGGCGAATTGCCCATGATGCTTGGGTGTCAAACATAAGGTCTAATGTATCCCAAAGCTTATCCTGCTTACGTGAGGCTTCTAAAATCGCAACCATTTGATCCGAGCCTTGATGAAAGGGCGCATAGCGAATAACCAGATTAATTTTTGCTGGATACTTTTTCAACAGGTCTTTAACAATGGGATGAAAATCTTTACAGGTTTCACAAGCCGGATCAAAAAACTCAACAATGGTTACTTTGGCATGTGGGTTCCCTTTACGAGGTGAGTGTTCTGCAATAAAGGCACTGGTATTTTGAGCCGCCAGTTGGTTTTTAGTTTCAACTTGTTTGGCACTATAAAAATAAGTCGCCAGTGCAAAAATAGTGACCAAAATCAATAGGGTTACGATAATAATGTGATTCTTTTTCATGCTTTTCTAACCTTTAATAAAAGAAAAATAATAGTGGAAAATGCTGCGAGTGAGAGCAGTGGAATGGGTAAAAAACCAAACAGAATCATGCTGTCATCCGAGCAGGAGACACCTTTAGAACAAGGTTGCATGTTTTCTGGAATTAAACCATAAAAGAGCAGAATGTGATAAACCGTAAAAAGCAACCCGATTATGGCCAAGGGCAGTGCATAGCGCACGACATGGTTATCTAATCGTGGAAACAAGCCAATAAGTAGTATGACCGCTAACGGAAAGAGAAAAATGCGTTGATACCAACACAATACGCAAGGCACTAACTCCATGACCTCACTAAAAAACAGACTGCCAAGTGTGGAGAGGGCAGCAATGAGCCAAGCGCCAAAAAGAAACAGCCATTGTTGATTTTCGGCGTGTTTTTCGGGGGAGATTTTTTCTGGATTCATTTTTACTGCTCTTCCACTTTCCATTGAACCATTTCACCCGCACGAAAGGGAACAATAGTATCGTCCGCCAACGGTAGAGTTTCAGCCATTTTCCAAGGCTGATTCACCAGCGTAATGGTATCCGTATTGCGTGGCAACCGATAAAAATCAGGCCCATAATGACTGGCAAACCCCTCTAATTTATCCAACGCACCCGCGCTGTCAAAAATTTCGGCATACCACTCAATCGCAGCAGGTGCTGTGTACATCCCCGCGCAACCACAGGCATTCTCTTTTTTGTCTTTGCTATGAGGCGCACTGTCCGTCCCCAGAAAAAACTTGCCACTGTCGCTAATCGCCGCGTCTACCAACGCTTGACGATGGCGTTCACGCTTTAATACCGGCAAGCAATAGTGATGAGGGCGCATTCCCCCCACCAACATATCGTTACGATTTAACAGTAAGTGCTGTACCGTAATGGTGGCCGCCACATTCTCACTCGCATTGCGAACAAATTCAGCGGCATCTGCCGTGGTAATGTGCTCAAACACCACGCGTAAATTTGGCATACGCTGTAATAACGGCTCAAGTACCGTGTCGATAAATTGCGCTTCACGATCAAAAATATCAATGTCCGATGCCGTCACTTCTCCGTGAAC
>WFNQ01000085.1 GCA_015488565.1 Thiomicrorhabdus sp. | reverse complement strand
CATTGATATTTATGGCGATTAAAATACAACAACTTGGCTTACAACCTTACGAAACCACATGGCAAGCCATGAAATCCTTTACCGAAACCCGCCAAGAAACCACCCCAGATGAACTCTGGATTGTCGAACACCCCGCCGTATTTACCCAAGGACTAAATGGCAAAGCCGAACACCTACTGCAATCCAACCACAACATCCCCATTGTAAAAACCGATAGGGGGGGACAAATTACTTTTCATGCCCCCGGACAACTTATTATCTACATTTTATTTGATCTAAAACGCGCCAAATTAGGGGTTCGAGCACTGGTAACCCTCATTGAACAAAGCATCATCGATTGCTTACAGCAACTAGACATAATCGCCAATGCGCGTCAGGATGCGCCTGGTGTGTACGTCAATCATCAAAAAATAGCCTCATTGGGGCTTAAAATTCGCAAACAAAAAAGCTACCACGGGCTTGCCTTAAATGTAGACATGGATTTAACCCCCTTTCAATACATCAACCCCTGTGGCCTAAAAGCGATGCAAATGACCCAACTCAGCAGCCTACTGCTCACGCCACCAACGCTTTTACAAGTAAGTCACACCTTAAGCCAAATATTAATAAAACGACTCAATTTATCTCATTTATAATAGTGAGTAATTCAATTCTCGTCCTGCGATACCCTACATGTCAAATATGCCACAATACCAAGAAATTAAGCTCGACCAAATCGGCAACTTAAAAGCCCGAAATCAAGCCATGCCCAAAGGACAGTATAAAACCAAGTCGCTCAAAAATCGCCCTGATCCCTTAGCCCCTAAGCTAAAAAAACCCCGCTGGATTAAAGCCAAACTGCCCAAAGCCAAAGACATTCCTAAAGTAAAAGCCTTAAAAAACATCTTGCGTGAACAAGGCTTACACAGCGTATGCGAAGAAGCCTCCTGCCCCAATTTGGGAGAATGCTTTGGACATGGCACCGCCACCTTTATGATTATGGGTGACATTTGCACCCGAAAATGTCCTTTTTGTGATGTCACCCACGGACGGCCTAAGGCTCTCAACGCAGAGGAACCCAGTCATTTAGCGCGTACGGTTAAGGCCATGAAACTGAACTATGTGGTCATTACCTCTGTAGACCGAGACGACCTGCGTGATGGCGGTTCCAAACACTTTATGGACTGTGTTTCTGCCATTCGACACGCCTCACCCCATACCAAAATAGAAGCGCTTGTCCCTGATTTTAAAGGGCGTTTAACCGTTGCTCTAAAAACACTCGCTCAAACACCGCCCGATGTCCTCAATCATAATCTCGAAACCGTCCCCCGCCTTTACGAAGAAGCTCGCCCTGCGGCAAACTATCAAGGCTCTTTAGACCTGCTTAAACGCTTTAAAGAGATGAACCCAAACATCACCACCAAATCGGGACTCATGGTCGGACTGGGTGAAACGATGGAAGAGCTATTGCAAGTTATGCAAGATTTAAGAGACCACAAGGTAGACATGCTCACCGTAGGGCAATACCTACAGCCCAGCAACTATCACCTAAGCGTAAAACACTATTGGACACCCGAAGCCTTTAAACAAATTGAAGACGCAGGCTATGCAATGGGCTTTCGCAATGTCGCATCTGGCCCCATGGTACGCTCCTCCTACCATGCCGACCTGCAAGCGAAGGAAACATCGTAATGGCAAATAATTTCCAGATAAAAATCTTCCCCCCCCAATTCCCTAATAAAAAAATAGTACCGTTATGAAACAAAATCATATTCAACGCTTTTTATTTAAAGACCTTAATATTCGTGGTCAAGTCATTCAATTGAACGATGCTTGGCAAGCGATGCTTAAAGATCGACACTATCCACCTGCTATTACCAAACTGCTGGGAGAGCTAACCGATTTTTCGGTAATTATGGCAACCGGAATGAAGCATACGGGTAAAATTACCCTGCAAATTCAAGGTTCTGGCCCCATTACACTACTGGTAGTAGAAGTCACACACGATCTTAAAATAAGAGGGGTAGCAAAAACCAACGAAACCGTAGCCCACTCAGCATCACTGGATGAACTGCTGGGAGATGGTCAAATTTTGGTGACGCTCGAAAATACCCAAACCAATCACCACTTTCAATCTTATGTAGAGCGGGTTGGCGAGACGATTATTGATGCGTTCGAGAACTTTTTAAGCCAATCTGAACAGTTGCCGTCCAAACTTTGGCTTGCAGCAACCGATGAGGCGTTAGGCGGGGTGTTGATTCAAAAAATGCCCGACTCGGATGAGCGGGATACCGATGGTTGGAATCGTATTTACCGTGTCAGCAGCACCGTCACCGATGAGGAGCTAATCCAGTTAGAACCAGAAATTATTTTACACCGGCTGTTTCATGAGGAAGAAGTCGAGTTATTTGAGGCACAAACGGTGCAATACGAATGTCCACAAGACAAGGCGCGAGTGGATGCCATGCTCCTCTCTTTGGGTGAAAAGGAGGTTCGTAAGATTTTAAAGGAGCAAGGTGAAATTGTCATTCACAATGAGATTTGTAACTTCCATATTCGCTATGGCGAAGCGGAAGTCAACGCCTTATTTAAAAACACTCAAGCCTCTGCTAAAACAGAAAATTTAAAATCAACTACCCTGCAATAGAGCGTGTAAATCCTCCTGAGCAGGCGCAAACCAGTAAGAACTGTTTACGGCTTTGGAGAAGTTTAAAATTTGATCGATTTTTTTATCTTCTGTTAAGCCATACATGCTCTCCAATTGCGATGTAAAGCGTAGCAACTCGCAACCAAATGCTAAAAACAACAGACCTTTTTCAGTCACCGTTCCAAAAGGGGCGGAGCGCCGGTATATTTTCATCGGCACGCCATCCACCTTTAAATCGGTTCGGCTAATATGCGAATCATCGGGCATGGCTTCTCCTTCTAATTCAATATTTTCTATTTTTGTACGCCCAACAACAGCCTCTTGACACGAGATAGGAATTTCATCCCACTTGTCTAAATCATGTACCCATTTTTGACTTAAGACTAAACTGCCCCCAGCGCCCGATAAGCCGTCTGCGATGACCGCTGCTTCTCTTTTAAGCTCCTCTGTTTCAGGGTTAGCTGTCCCATCTTCAAAGCCAATTAAATCTAAATTTTGGTGATAACGAAATCCACGCTCTTGCAGTACTAAATCTGCAATTTGTTTTAATTTTTGATCAACCAGTAACGCTACATCAAATACCTGAGAAATATCCGCGCCATGCACCCAAAAAAACAAATCGGCTTGGGTGGACGGTGCTTGATGGCCTTGCTGACCTTGTAATGTTTTAAAAGAGGTTAAGGTGGCTGGCATCCAGCTTGGCTGTAAAAAATGCCATGCTTTCTCACCAAAACTAACCACCACTGAGACCTCGGAATATTGTATTTTGCACGCTTTCAGTGTCTCTGCTAAAGCCTGTTTTACGGCCTCACGATCTTTGTCGTTTAAACCGTACTCTAAAAAATAGAAATGCGTTGACTCTTCATTAAAAATACCCGCTTGTGGCGTATTAGACATTCATAAACTCCTTATGCTTTATGCTTTACTCTTCTATTTTTCGGGTGAACACCCAGTCGGTTTCATTGGATAGTTCAGGTGCAAAGCGATAGCCATTCACATCAAAGTGCTTTAACGCTTCGGCGTTTTCTATTTGCTGATCGGTAGCATAACGTACCATTAAACCACGCGCTTTTTTAGCATAAAAACTGATTATTTTATATTTACCGCCCTTCCAGTCTTTAAAAATGGGGGTAATAATTTGGGCATTTAATAATTTAGGTTGAACGGCTTTAAAGTACTCATTCGAGGCTAAATTCACGATAATCCGACTGTTCATCTCTTGTAAAGCAAGATTGAGTTGTTCTGCGATTTGTTTTCCCCAAAACGCATAAATATCTTTTCCTTTTGCATTCGGATACTTTGTGCCCATCTCTAAGCGATACGGCAAGATTTTATCACACGGTTTTAAGATGCCATAAAGCCCAGAGAGAATGCGTAAATGAGTTTGTAAAAATTTTACCCCCCCCTCTGACAGGCTATAAGCATCCAATCCTTGATATACATCCCCTTTAAAAAGCCATGCCGCTTGTTTAGCCTGTTCTTCAGGAAAAGGAACTTGCCAGTCTTGGAATCGTTGGTAGTTCAGTTCTGCCAATTTATCGCTAATGTGCATCAACTGTGCAATGTCATCTGGCACAAGCGTTTGTAGCGAATCCATTAACTCGCTGGCCTGCTCAAGCAAAACCGGTTCTGAACTACATTCAAAGGGGACTCGCGTACTTTCATCAAGCGATTTAGCGGGGGAAATAAGCATTAACATAATTTAGGAAGCCTCTGACTTTGACTTTGACTCAGGTACAGATGAATCACTTTTTTCTGGAGTGATTTTGAGTTCAGGATGATTTTCGAGTAGGCGCTTAGAGGCGCGGTATTCCGCCGACCAAATTAAGACAGCATAAGCTGGCAAGGCAAACAAAACACCAAAAAGTAGACGCTGAATATCTCTCGCCATCTCTGCGGAGTGAACGGGATAACTAAATGCGAGACCAACGAACAACGCGGCGATCGTCATCAAGAAAATAAGCTTCCAACGCTGATTTTTAGAAATCAGTTTTTGGTTTTTTTCATGGTATTGATTTAACACATAAAAGGAGACCACCCAGACCACGATGTACGGAACAACCGTTTCAAGAATGGGGGGAAGCTGGAGCAGAGCAATGATAAAAATCATGAGTACCGTCACAATAAAATAAGAGACGATAAAAATTAGCGTAAACCGAATTAAAAGGGAGGCTAAGCTCATGTTGCATGATTCCGTAAAAGTATTGCAGTACGACACTATTTTATATGTAGAAGTTCAGACTTAATCTGACAGTTCCTCATTTTGATTTGGTGTCCTGTCAGGTTAAGTTTAAGCTACGAACTTTTCAGCCCATACTTTTTTGCCATCTTCCAATGTTTCCATTGGTGTTCGACCACAACACATTTTACCTT
>WFNQ01000084.1 GCA_015488565.1 Thiomicrorhabdus sp. | reverse complement strand
GGAAAAAGGTTCGACTATTTAAGGCCTTTGTCTTGATAATGCACCAAATCACTAGGGTAAAAGGGGCTGTCTTTAAATTCGCTGTCGTCTAGGTTAAAGGCTTTTACAACCAAAGCGACATCAAAACTCCAAATCCCAATGTATGCAACATTTTTATCCAGTGGTTGTTTATAAATTTTTAACTTTTTATCGTACTTTTTTAGATGTTTGTTCACTAATTTGGTTCGTTGTTTTTGTGGCGCATCAATCATATCATTTAAAAAACGATGCTCTTTTGCAAGACCAGGGGAGGCTATGCCCCATGTTTTTAAGTCTGCAATTTTGCGTTCTGGTTGATAAACAGCAATTAAACGGTCAATTAAACGATGCTCTCCTTCTGGTAAAAAACAGTTTAAAAAACGGTGTAATAACGATTCTTCCAAACCTAGACAGTAGCAAAACCCCATTAGGCTGAGCATGATCTTTTCATTGTCGACAGAGGACCAAAAAGACTTTTTATAAATCTTTAAATAAGAGTCCTCTACTGCAAAAAAGTCGTCTAATACACTGGGTAACATCGCTTTTATTTGATTTAGGTCATCACCACGAGAATAGCATAAAGTAAGTAGCTTCATTCTTATTGAAAAATTAATGCTTAATGCCGATGGCATACTGTCAGGAGGTACTTTATCCCTAATAAACGCTACTCGTCCTGCAAACAACTCCATATATTCATCATATTTTTTATCAAATCGAGCTGCATTTTTAATATAAGGGTCTCTGGTTGTCATATTTTTTACTCTCTTTACCGTTTTAATTAAAATTGAAATTTCTCACCAACAACAACGTCAGTTTTACTAATGCTATTGACTTTATAAAATTGAATGTTGTCTTCACAGGTACGGACTAACACGCGTGTAAGTGTGTTTGAGCCTATCTCCTCGAGAATGCTACTGTAATCAGATGAAGAGAGAGACTCAGGCGTAGTAATTTTAATTGGCGCTTAAATAAGCATCGGCGGCCGCCACATCCAATAACCCTTGTCCATGCTGATCTACCGCGTAGTTTGGTATGTCTTTCGAGGCGGTGGCTAAAATGGCATCGGCAATGTCTCGTGCGTTTTTACCAGGGTGGTTGACTTTAAGCAGGGCGATGGCACCGGAAACAATGGGGGCTGAATTAGAGGTCCCCTCTATTAACGAATACCCCGTTTCACCTAATGAAGGCGTGGCAACAGACAGATCACCAGGTGCAACAATAAAACGGGCTTGCACTTCGGCGGAGCTTCCTGGGTAATTACTGTAGAAAGCTCGCTCTCCTTGAGGGTCTAAAGCCCCAACAAACAATAATCCTTTGGTAATACCTCTTTCATTATCTTCAATAACCCCATTTCCACTGGTATCAATATCAGGGTCAAAAAAGATATTTATTATCGTTTGTGCTAGAGGGTTACTGGAGGTGGATTTTAAGGTTTGCCACTCTAATACTTGTCGCTGCGTTAGGCTTTCATTATCATTTCCTGCGGACAAAACAATAACCAATTCACCTGTTGAAAGAAGGTTTCTAATGTAGTCATAACTCACATTGTAGTCGTAAAAATACAGATCAGTAAACTCCGTTAGATTCGCTTGATCCCATTCAATTTTATAACTGTCATCATCCCATTTGGCTTGATTAAATGAGAGGTCGATCCCTGTTTGGTAGTGGCCAAATGGAATGGTGGAACTTAAATTGGCGGCGGGCATGTCATAACTGGCTAATTCCTGCATTTTGGCAACATGATACACGCCAAAATTAATACACCACGGGAACCACCTTCCCCGAGTATTGGCGTCATCCAAATAAATGTATTGAATACACGTTCCTGCATCTGCCCCACTGTTCAAGCGCCCTGCTGCATCTTTACTAAAACTTTGAAAATACTCATCTGCATCAAAAAAATTACTAATACTGCGATTCATAGAAGCCACTAATTCGGCCTGTGGAGCGATTCCTGAGTCTTTTCCCAGTGCTAACCCCGCTACCCCAGTTCCATGATCGGCCCACTCCCAAGCGGCACCTTGGTCGCCATACACGCCATTTACAATGTCATTGTTAATCAAATCTGGCTCTTTATAATTTTGCCTAATGACCAAGCGATCGGATAATTCAATATGAGCCGAATTGAAGCCATCGTCTAAAATACCAATTGAAATGGCGCTGGTATTTGAGCTGGCAATTAAATCTTCGGCATTGGTGACTAATTTATAATTTGAATACTTATCAGTAGGGTTAGCGGGGTTGGCTGTATCGTCCTCATCAGGAAAAAGCTTGGTGACTAAATTTTGAAAATCGCCTCCGCCACAACCGCTGGTCAAAAGTATGGTCAAAAAAATTGGAATGCCTATTAAATAGGGTTTAACAAAGTGGCGCACAATCATATTCTCTTAATTTAGAGTAAGCTAAAGACAGCAACTATCATAAATGAGGGGGGGGAGAAATAAAAGCTCTGAATTCCAAATCCTTATATTAGGCTTGAAGTAACGGCACTATCCAGCGTATAAAAGTAAAAAATTAATAGCCCCTCCATTTTATAGAAATATTGCAGTAAGCGTGTAGTCGTTTTCCTGTTAAAATAAGGGTTATTCATATCAAATTAGGAGCCCAAACGATGGCTTTAGATCAACTTGAGGCATTTTTAAATAAAATGCAATCTGAACCCGCACTTAAAGATGAGGTCGTCGCAGCAACCACCGCAGATGATGTTGCGCGAATCGCACTAAAGCTTGGCTTTGAATTTTCTGGTGACGAGTTATTAAGAATGTCAGGCAAAAAATTTGGCAAGGTGACTGTGACAAAAGGGCATCACCCTGGTGAATACAATTAAAGACGGGAATAAACCCCATATAAAAAACATCTATTTTTAGGCAATAAAAAAGCCCCATAATTCATCAAATTATGGGGCTTAAGAATATGGTGGGTCGTGAGCGATTCGAACGCTCGACCAATTGGTTAAAAGCCAACTGCTCTACCAACTGAGCTAACGACCCTGATAGAGTATTCCGCGCGAGATGTATCCATTTTTTTTCGTAAAAAATAATGGTGGGTCGTGAGCGATTCGAACGCTCGACCAATTGGTTAAAAGCCAACTGCTCTACCAACTGAGCTAACGACCCTCACTGGAATGTGGCGTATTATACAAGCCTGAAAGCAGTGTGCAAGTATTTTCGTTAAAAAAACCGTAACCTCTCTTGTTCGCTATAAAACATGTCAAATTGACGTAGAGATCACCCCGTTTCTTTATCGCCCTGATAATGCGTTGGGTCTGTGACTCCCGCTTCTAAAAAACCTTGTTTCCGTAAACGACAAGAGTCGCACACACCACATGCCTGCCCTAACGCATTCGCTTGATAACAGGAAACCGTTAAGCTGTAGTCCACTCCTAACTCACTGCCTTTTTGAATAATTTCAGCTTTGGTTAATGCCATTAACGGTGTCTGAATATGAAGTTTAGCCCCCTCTACACCCGATCGAGTTGCTAAATTGGCCATCGTTTCATAAGCCTCAATGTAATCAGGACGACAATCGGGGTAGCCAGAATAATCTACCGCATTCACGCCAATAAAAATATCATTGGCATCTAATACTTCGGCGAGTGCAAGCGCAAAAGATAAAAACACGGTATTTCGAGCGGGTACATAAGTGACGGGAATTTCAGTGCTATCAATGCCTTCGGTTGGCACATCAATCCGACGGTCGGTTAAGGCAGAGCCACCAATTTGACTCATATTCACATCCATCACGCGATGTGTCAAAGCCCCCATTGAGGCCGATAGTTTTTTTGCCGCACTTAATTCTGATCGAGTTCGCTGCCCATAATCAAAACTGATGGTGTGACACTCATAGCCTTGAGACCTAGCAATGGCCAAAACGGTAACGGAGTCTAATCCTCCTGAAAGCAGAATAACCGCTTTTTTAGAGGGGGGGGAATTTTTTAATTTGGTATCAGACATGATCGCTACTCAGGGTGTTGTAACTTGTCTAAGCGTTTAATGGCTTTTTCAGCCGCTCTTGTTTTAGGATAAAGTGCAATTAAGCCAGCATAGCGATCTTTCGCTTTATTCAATTGCTTTAAATTATCCAAACAATCGCCAGCACGTAACATGGCATCCGCCACTTTAGAGGAGTATGGATAAACGTTAATGACCACATTAAATGCCTCCAGTGCTTTTTGATAATCTTGCTTAACATAAAAAGCCTCCCCCATCCAATAAGAGGCATTGCTCGCTAACTCACTCTCTTTATAATTGTTTAGAAAAGACTGAAAAGCTTGAATTGCACCATCGTATTCTCCATTTTTAATTAAACTGAACGCAAACTGGTAAGCACTCTGTTCACTTTCTGTTGCTGGGTGAGTGGTAATGGAGGAATACTCTTTAGCCTCCTCTACAAGAGGTTCTGTTGCTTCTATTTTTGTTTTCGCTTCCGTCTCTATTTGAGCCTCATTATGCTCTGTCGTTTCCATGGATAAATCCGTGTTATTTTTCATCCCATTCAATGGCGGAATAACGGGAACGTTTACTGATAACGATTCAATATACGCTTCATTTTGAGTGTTAAGCTTATCGGTTGCGGTTTCTAAACCACTCAATCGATCATCGGTCTCTTTATAGCGCTTATCTGACAGTCGATTCACCTTACGTAAATCGCGTTTTAAGTAATCAATTTGATCTTGTAACTCCTGTATTTCACGCTGTTGCTCTCCCAAACGACGACTGAGCTGCAATAAAACAGGGTTTTCAATAATACGTTCAATACGCTGTAAGCGCTCTTCAACCGAAGGCTGGGGAGCGGCTAAAACACTCGAACTTGTGGCCATTAAAGCCAGAGCAACGCCTGTAGAAAGGCTTACTACATAAAACTGAACAAGCGTATTTTTCATAAACTACTTTCACCTAAAAATTAACGAATTTCTAACTCTGCTCGACGATTTTTTTGCCACGCGGCCTCATTACTTCCAGCCTCTTCTGGCATCTCTTCACCATAGCTAATCACCTCAATGCGAGACTCCGCCACACCAAATAACATCATCGCTTCCGCCACACTCTTGGCGCGTCTTTCACCCAAGGCTAAATTGTATTCTGGCGTACCACGTTCATCGGTATGGCCTTTAATTTTGACGGTTAAGCGCTCATTATTCAGCATCTCTTGTGCAAAATATTTAACCACTTTGGTTTTTTCATCATCCAGTTCATACTGATCCAAACCAAAATAAATAACGGGTTCAAACGTTTCTGCTTCCTCAAAATCATTCATTGGATCACCACCCATATCTTGCGCAGAACCCATGCCTTGATTTTGTCCATTTCGATTCAGTGGTAACACCTCCACACCACTGCCCTCCGTACCAGAATCTTCATAGCCCTGTATGCCTGGTGCCGTATCTTCCATTACCTCTGCATCGGAACTGGTATATCGTTCTGGAGGTGAACTACAGGCGGCTAAAGAAGCCATCGCCGCAATGGCAAATATTTTTTTAAATTGAACCATGTTAATACCTACTCTACCTTGTTTTTTACTCTGTTAAAAAAGGACCCCAAGCTGGCTCTCTGACTTCGCCATCTTTTACCCTTAAAATTTGAGACGTATTACCATCAATCGCCACCACCGCTAACTGCCCTTTGCCGTTACGATTCATCGCATACAAAATCATCTCTCCATTGGGTGAAAAGCTAGGCGATTCATCCAAAAAAGTATCCGTCAATACATTAAACTCATCGGTATAGAGATCTAATAAACCAATATTAAAACCTCCTTGACCATGTACCATCGCCAAATAACGACCATTCGGTGAAATTTCTGGGTTGGCGTTGTATCGTCCTTCAAAACTTACTCTGCGAATTTCTAATGTGTCTAAAAAAACTTGAAAAACTTGAGGCTGACCACGGCGATCGGAGTTAAAAAACAGTGACTTTCCGTTAGGTGCCCAAATGGCTTCGGTCTCAATCGACCATTTTTTAGTCAGTCGCTTCAGTTTTCGAGTCTTCACATCCATAATATAAACATCGGCACTGCCATCTTTTGATAAAGTTAACGCCAATTTTTTACCATCGGGTGACCACGCTGGCGCACTGTTAATGCCTTTAAAACTGGCAACCTTATGGCGATATTGACCATCTAAGCTTTGAATAAAGACTTCAGAGCGTCCATTCTCAAATGAAACATACGCCAACTTTTTACCATCAGGCGACCAACTGGGCGACATAATCGGCTGGGTTGATTTTAAAATAGCTTGCGCATTAAAGCCATCTGAATCGGCCACTTCCAACGTATAGTGTCTTTTTTTGCCTTTTTTACGCATCGTCACATACGCAATCTGCGTGTTAAATGCGCCGCGAATGCCCGTCAATTCTTCGTAAATTAAATCACTAATTTGATGCGCGATTTGGCGCAAGTTCTCTTTAGGCACTTGATTCCAGCGTTTACCCAACACTTGTTTTTTGCGCAACACATCCATAAAACGCATGTCCACTTGGTAAAAGCCATTACCTTGATCGACCAACTTACCAATCAACATATTGTCTATATCCAGCGGACGCCACTGTCTAAACTCCACCTGCTCTATGTTATGCGGTTGGCTTGGCATCGCCGAAGGCAACAAAGGCTTAAATTGACCGCTACGACGTAAATCGGCAGAAATAACCTGCGCTAGGTCAAGAGGAGCTTGTGCTTGTGATAAGGGGGGGGGATTTTTTTCTGCAACCGCGGGTAACACGGCTGTCTCAAAGCCAAACGGAACAATGGCGATTGGAATCGCATTATCATAACTTTCACTGATTTCAATGGTCAGCTCTGCCCACAGGGGGGAGGAAAATAAAATAATGCATAGTGTCAGCCCTATTTTAACTTGAGAAAACAGGGTCACAAAGGGCTTAACAACTTGTCTAAACATTACCATCAACATCATTCTATCCATCATTTTTAAGGAGACCTTTGCACGAGAGGGGTGCGAGAAAAAACAGGCGTATTTTACCCTTTTTTATCCATGCATCCTTTCGTGCAAAGGTCTGTTAAGGTTTAAATTCAAAGGTAATCACGCGTTCAAACAACTCTTTCACAGGCGGCGCTGGAATCGGTTCAGAGCGGTATACCGCTTTTTCGGCCGCTTCTTTAAATTGTTTGGTTGCAAACTCATTACAATTCAAAATCTTCACACTGGTCACACTGCCCTTCGGCGTTTGTGTAATTTTTAAATCGCACTGAGCCTTGGGGGAAATTCTTGCTGGCGTGCGCCAGTTATCCCGCACCTTGGCACTGATCGCTGAAATATACGTCTCTCTTAACGACAACATTTGCTTGCGTTTTTTAGCCGCACGCTGTGCCGCCGCTTCTTCGTCCAGTTGACGTTGTAATATGGCCGCAGCATGTGCCTTCTCTTGAGCCAATTTTAGAGCCTCATTTTCCTTCGCTTTCACCGCATTTTCTTTTTCAAGTGCTAACTTTTTCTTCTCTTCTTCTAAACGAATCTGCTCTGCCTGCTTGGCTTTTTCTTGAGATTTTAGTCGCTCTTGCTCTGCCAAAGCAGCTGCTTGTTTGGCCTCTTTGGCTTTAATACGCTCCGCTTCGGCTTTTTGTTTCTCAAGCTTGGCTAAACGCTTGGCCTCTTCGGATTTTTGACGTTCCAATACCGTTTTACGACGCTCGGCTTCCGTTTTAGCCCGTTGTTGTGCGGCCAGTTTTCGTGCTTTCTCTGCCTTTTCTTGTTCTATTTTTTGGCGTTTTTGCAAGGTTTTCAAACGCTGACGTTCTTGTACCGTCTTCGCTTCCAGCATCTGCTGTTCCAGTTTACGTGCTTCCTCTTGTGCCTTAATTTTTTGTAATTTCTCTTGTACCATCGAGGCATCCACGGCAAAGGTCTGTAACGGTTCTATTTGCTTAATTTCCCCCGTTTGCGCTGGAACAGGTTTTTCCTCCCCCTGCATAGCAACCTTAACCGTGGTTTCGGTATCAGACCACTTAAAAATAAGCAGAACAATCAAAATCACATGCAGTAAAACCGACAAAAAAACCGCAACAGGGTGTCTTACAATAAAGCCCATCATTAACGGTCACCTTCTGGTTCAGTTAATAAAGAGACCTGCTCAACGCCATTGGCCTTCAACAACACAAAAATGCGCACCACCTTACCATAAGGAGCGGCTTGATCTCCTTGAATGTAAATCATTTTATTGGGATTCAACTGCGTTCGCGCCATCACCTCTGCGACCAGTGACTCTAAATCTTTATTGCTTAAAATAATGTCAGGCTGTTCAGAGGTTTTATACATGCCCTCTTTGGTCACAGTAATCACAAACGGCTTGGTTTCATCTTCGAGTTGTTGTTGTTTTTGGTTCACCACTTGTGGTGTTTGAGGCAGTTTAACCGTCACCGCTTGTTGCACAATCGGGGCGGTAATCATAAAAATAATCAATAAAACCAACGTCACATCCACATAGGGAACCACGTTAATTTCTGCCATTAAGCGTCTTTTTTGTCTTTGATGACGAAATCCCGTTTGCATAACTGCCTTCCTGTTCGCTTATCGTTGTGCCAAACAGGCATCTCGTTGCAAGGACGTAAGCAGCGTGTCTGAAAAGTTTTCGTACTCACCCAATAAACGATCCACCCGATTGCTTAAACTGTTATAAGCAATAACCGCTGGAATGGCAGCAAACAGCCCCATCGCCGTCACAATCAAGGCTTCTGAGATACCTGGGGCTACGGCCGCCAATGTTGCGTTTTGCATTTCACCTAACCCTTGAAACGCGTGCATCACTCCTAAAACCGTTCCAAACAGACCAATATAAGGCGCAGAAGAACCTATTGTGGCAAGAATAGACAAACGGTTTTCTAATTTATCGGCTTCTTTAGAAAACGCGACTTTCATCATTCGTTGAGAACCAGAAATCAAATCACTTGCCTCTGCCATACCTTGTTTTTTAAGGCGTAAAAACTCTCTAAACCCTTCTAAAAAAATATGAGACAACCCCTCACCATGAAAGTTCGATAACTTATCTTGCTGATAAAACGTATTTAAATCAGGCGAACTTAAATAGGTATCAACAAACTGCTGTGCGACCCTTTTGGCTTTACGAATTTGATACCACTTGCTAAAGGTAACCGCCCAAACGATTAACGACATAAACACAAGCAACACCATAACGGACTGCACAATCGTGCTGGCATTTAAAATTAACTCAACAAAATTTTCGTTCATTATCTTTCCTTAAAAATACGCATTATAGCGCATTTATTTTTTCTGTTTTAAAACTTTCAATATAAGAGACGACATAACTCGTCATGACTAAAACCCGCTCTGAGTCGTTAATCCATACATCATCGTGACCATTGCTTAAAGATTCAAGTGTTTATAAGCATTTGAGGTTGCCACGCGCCCTCTTGGCGTTCGGATTAAAAACCCTTGTTGCACTAAAAACGGTTCAATAACATCTTCAATTGTGCCTCGTTCTTCACCTAACGCCGTCGCCATGCTGTCAATTCCCACCGGGCCGCCTTCAAATTTTTCAATCAGCGTTTCCAAAAAACGGCGATCCATTTTATCCAACCCCAAACGATCTACTTCCAACACATTTAAGGACAGGTCAGCAATCTCGGGAGTGATAATACCATTCCCTTTTACTTGCGCATAGTCTCTTACACGTCTTAACAAACGGTTCGCAATACGCGGTGTCCCACGAGAACGTCGCGCAATTTCTTCCCCCCCCTCCCCTTCGGCCGCTACGCCTAAAATATTGGCAGAGCGCATAACAATTTCGGTTAACTCCTCAACACTGTAAAATTCCAAACGTTGCACCAGACCAAACCGGTCACGCAAAGGCGACGTTAATAACCCCGCCCGTGTCGTTGCGCCCACTAAAGTAAACGGTGGAATATCAATTTTAACGCTTTGTGCCGCAGGGCCATCGCCAATCATAATGTCGATTTGAAAATCCTCCATCGCGGGATACAGCACCTCTTCAACAATCGGGCTTAAACGGTGAATTTCATCAATAAACAATACATCATGCGGCTCTAAGCGGGTCAAAATGGCCGCCAAGTCACCCGGTTTTTCAATCACGGGGCCAGAGGTTTGACGCAGTGTCACCCCCATTTCTTGCGCAATAATATTAGACAACGTGGTTTTTCCCAACCCCGGAGGGCCATATAATAAAACGTGATCCAAGGCCTCTTTGCGCATTTTAGCGGCATCCATCGAAAGCTGCAATTGCTCTCTAACCGCCGTTTGGCCAATGTACTCTCTAATTTGCTGCGGGCGAACGGAAGGGGCAGAATACATGTCATCCGCCACTTCTTGAGAACCTACAATGCGATCGGTTTCAATCATTTATATCTTAGCCCCTTGCAACGCCCGTTTAATAACCTCTTCCAGCGTCAACTCGGCATGATAGACCGAGGCCACCATACTTTCAGCCTGTGAACTTTTATAGCCCAATGAGAGCAACGCTTCACACGCCGACTGCTGTAATGTATTGGAAAAAGCCGCTTTTTGAGGCGCTAAATCGCCTTTTTCATCAAGGGTTGTCGTTGTATGTTCATACGACAATAATCCCGATTTCACCACCTCTTTAAGACGGTCTCGCATCTCAATTTGCAACCGCTCCGCGGTTTTTTTACCCACGCCTGGAATACGCGTCAACGCCGCCGTATCCCCCGTATCCACATACGAACAAAACTCATTAACCGCCATGGCCGATAAAATCGCCAGTGCCATTTTAGCGCCCACGCCATTCACCTTAATCAGAGTTTTAAACAACACCCGTTCCGACTCTGTGGCAAAACCAAACAACAGCATAGCATCTTCACGCACGTGCATGTGTGTCAGAATCGTGACATCATTCTGAAGTGATTCCAGCTGATAAAACGTGGACATGGGTGCTTCAATTTCATACCCCACACCCTGAACATCCATCACCAATAAAGGCGGACGTTTTTGCACCACATTACCGCGTAAAAAACCAATCATAAGTTATAAAACTCCTTATTTTTAACGGATTAAACCATAAAACAGAAAGGGGGGGAGCTTTTTAAGCCCTAGAAAAATATTCTTAATTTAATGCGTAAAGTAAATCCAATATTAAAACTTAGTCCCTTTAGAGAGTAACTCTGGATCAATCCCCAAAGACATATAACGATCGTGACATAACGCGCACGCCAAAGCATCGGCGGCATCTTCTTGTGGGGTATCCGTCAATTTTAATAGGTTTTGTACCATGTATTGAACTTGGTCTTTACTCGCGTGACCCTTACCCACAATGGTGCTTTTAATTTGCGTGGGCGTATACTCCATAATCGAAACTCCCTTGATCGCACCCGCACATAAAATCACCCCCCTAGCCTGCCCTAAAATAAGAGCTGATTTGGGGTTTTTATAAATAAAGACTTTTTCAACCGCCATCACATCTGGCTGGTATTGATCAATAATTTGGCACACCGATTCAAAAATGTTTTTAAGGCGATCTGCCCCCGAGAATTTCTCAACCCGAATCACGCCACTCACCACATAACTAGGGTTATAACGTCCTGACTCAATCACACCAAACCCCGTTTTACGAGAACCCGGGTCAATACCTAAAATACGTTTTAACTTTGCCAATTAAACCTCTCTAATACATGTCATCCAAAAAACCGATACTCAAAAACAGGCCGACAGTATATTTCGGATAAACACTTAAAGATAGCGACTTCTGGGATAATACGGCTACACAGCATTTTTAGCCGTCCGCTGGATTTTTTTATTCTGTGGTTTTTTTTACACATAACGACCCAAGCCCTGCGGCACAATTTATAACGGATGAAACTTGGCATAGCCAAACGAAATGCGGTGTAAGTTCTAAGCTGTAGCATTCTGTTAGAGCGACGATAATGACTGATGAATAACTAAGCTAGCCTACGCTTTTAAAAAAAGTTACCGCATTTCGTAGATTTTAATGTTGTTTTGTTGAATATTGAATATATAAAGGGGGGAGAAAATTTTGGATTAAAATTTTCTGCTCCAGAGCACCCTCTCTTGAGTAAACTCAATTCACCTTGTACCCCTTCTGACTTTTGAATGACATTCATCTGAGTTGTATTAAATTAAAGTCGACACTAACCCCACTTATTTGATCAGCTTAATTTGCCCTGCCAAGCATACTTTCTTTTCTCGTGTTCAAACTGCGCTAGAAAAGTCTTTTTCTTAAGTATGCCCTCTATCTCAAATACTTTGAGGTAGCAAAATGCAAAACTGGCGTAAGTCTCTTTTTCTGAAAGTGTACCGTTATCAAAAAGTTTGTAGAGTTTATCTATTGGTTTCTTATAGTGTCTTTTTTTATCAGGCTTTTTGAAACCTTGATATAAATCTAGAAATGCATACGAATGTGCTGCATGACAAAGATCCTCAATATTTGTAATTGGTAATCTTCCTAAATCTAGGTCTTCTTTTGCTCTATCATATGCTGATTGAACAACCTCTGTCATCGGAATATCTTTCACTTTATATCCTCAGTTAAATCCCTAACGGGGCGGCGATAACCTGCGTGGCTTCGCCTGAAAATTTCAATTTTTTGAATGAAACACGTTCTAAAAGGGGGCGGGGTAAAATTTCAGGCTGTTTCTTTTGCTCCAGAGCACCCCCTCTTGAGCAAGCTTAATACAGATAAACCGTTAATTTCGCTAAGGAAATGGTCACCGCTTTTTTTAAGAATACCGCCCCCTTTACCTAAGAAGAATAAATATTTCTTCGGTGTCCTATCTTTAAAATAACAATCAAAATCTCATTTTCGTTAATCTCACCTATGATTCTGTAGTCCCCTAGTCGCCACCGCCAGTATTCATTTAAATTTCCTTTTAAGGATTCTCCTCTCTCTTTGGGATTTATTGAGTTAATCAATCTCTCTTCTATGAATTTCTTAATTCGCTTTCGATTCTCTGGGTCAATTTTTTTTAGATTCTTAGCAACTTGTTGTTCGTACTTGATCGTCCAAGTCATTCCCAAACATCCTCATGACTCAATAAAGCACTTTCACCCGTCTTTATTCTACTAACAGCCTCATCAGCTAGGTAGGCATCTTCTATATTCTCTAGGTGCGTTAAAATCGCTTCTCTAGCATAATAGGTTTTTGTTCGTCCTGTTTTTTTTGCAAGTGTATTAAGACGCTCTTCAATTTCTTCTGGTAATCGAATGGCTAACATTTTTTTATCCTTCTTTTGATATACGTGTATATCATACGATAAAACGCCTCTATTTATTTCATTTGGATGATGTTTTTTGCATCAAATATTCATTGCAAGAAATCAATCGGCTCTCATTCCTTTAATAAACCGTTCATTGCACCAAGAAAATTACAGGTTTATTAGACCACTACAGCCATTACTGATTTAGAAAAAACCTATAAATACAGCGTTAAAAAGTGGGGAAATAATCGAGCTGATAAATATATCAGGGATATTGAAACCACATTTGAAACTTTAGCAGATAATTATATGCTAGGAATGGACTACAGCCACGCAGGAAAAACACTACGTGCTTTTGCGGTAGTTTCTCATATCATTTATTACAAAAAGACTACATACGGAGTAATAATTATCCGAGTTTTGCATAAACGAATGGATGAAAACCGCCATTTATAAGCTAATGTAAAACAATTGGTAATTGTTCCATTTCTCTACCCTGTATTCGATTTCCCGCGCCCGTG
>WFNQ01000083.1 GCA_015488565.1 Thiomicrorhabdus sp. | reverse complement strand
GCGATAAGTCAATATGAGTGTCTAAGCGTTAGTCTTTTCTCATCATCCTCTGAATTGACCAGAGGATCTCCTGTAGCAACAATAGATTATCGAATCAAGTCCGATAATGCCAGTGTGATGGTCAAGCATCATATCGACTATTTGTTGACCCAGCTTTTTGACTCACCCTCCTCTTTATCGCCAATTTAAACCATTCCACAAAAACTAACTTTCGTTAATGTTTTTCCTCAGACATATTAAGTAATATAACTCAAACACACATGATTACGTAAATGGATCTGAACCCCCCTACTATGATTACATTGCACGCATTATTTCACGAATTTCTCCGACAGAAAGAAGAGTTCAATGCATTTAAGAACTTAACCACAGATGAAGTCGTCATGATTGATGGAAAAACCGCCTGAGTCTCGTACAACAAAGCTAAGCCAAGTGAAATTATATATGCACCTACCCTGCGTTATCCTCCCCCACCCAACATAAACCATGAAAAGCTCAAAGGCTTAATAAATGAAAAGTTTACAAATAATCAAATTTTCCTTATCCATTACATTGATGGCATTACTTTCGGCCTGCATAGGGAGTGGTGATTCAGGGGATGGTTTAAATAATACAAGCAATACCAGTTCGGCGGCTTCAATCAAACTTGGTGTGATACGTGATTCGGCTATTCAAAACTTGAATTACTCTAGTTGTGATTCTGCTAGTGCTCATTGCATAAGAGGTTCAACTGATGCAAACGGAAAATTTAAATACTACGAAGGGGCTAGTGTTGAGTTTTTAATTGGTAATTTGCAAGTCGCCCAAGCTCAAGGACAAGGCTTACTGACTCCAGAAAACTTTGTGTCCACAAAAGAAGAAGTAACAAATTTTGCTTCTTTTTTATTGGGTTTAGATGAAGATAATAATCCAAATAATGGCATTAAAATATCTTCACAAGCTCATGTTCTAGCTTCTTCTAACCTTAAAGATCAAAATATGAATTATGCCAATAGGGCACAATTAGCAGCGATTGCAAATAAATTAGACGCTGAATTAGTGAGTAAAGAGGCTTCACGGGTTCATCTAGAAAAAAATAAATTGCTTCAGTACGCAATCGCCGTAGAGGATCGTTTTGCACTTGCGTTGGTTAATAAAAAAAATTACAGCGCCTGCTGTAACTTAGATTCTTTTGATAAGTCTCCATCTGTACGAGTTAAATACGAAATCTGGCAAGCTCTTGCTTATGATTTAATTTCGTCTAGTGAGCTTAATAATAAAATTGCAGAAATTGAGAAACAGAAAGAGGTTGCTGATGCGGTATTAAATTTTACTAACACAGCGGTTTCTATCGTTGGTAATGTATTGTCTGCCAAAGCTGGACTGGTAAAGGGTGTCGATTTAGAGTTTTATATAAATAGAATACAAGCAGCTAAAAATGGTTTAAACCTCATTATTACAGCGACTTATAATGGCGTTGAAGAAGAGTTTACTATTGATCTGGAGAAAAACCCTGCCATGGTTTATGCGATGACAGGGATGGATATACTTTCTCTAGGCAATATTGGAGCAGGTGTTATTTCAACAGCTCAGGCATTTAGTGAAGGTGATGATTTGGTTAATTCTGAGGTTGTCAATAATATTGTTAAGCCATTAATTGATACCGCAATTAGTGAAACAATGACGCATATTGCTAAGCAAGGTACTAAAGGGGCATTGGTAAAAGGGGTTGCAAGTAAAGTAATAGGAAAGTTTACCGTTCCCGGTTTAGCTATTGATGTAGCCAAAGTGGCAAAAGATTTATATTTTGCTAAAGAGCTCATGAATTCACGGATAGACAATGAATCTAGACAAATGGCGTTTGACTATTTAAGAGCATACTATTCAGGGGCTGGAAATGATGTATGGATGAATGAAAGATATGGTTTTGATACCGCAGAAAATGCTGCGTTAATAAGTTTGAGTGCTGGTTATCAAAAAGACTGGACAGATATGACACTTGAAGTGTTAACAAGCTTAGTTAAGCAATCTTTTAACCATGCCATGTTTGGGGGGGGGGCTATTTTGTTGAGGGATGAATCAATCTATGAAGATGTTAATGAAATTCGTCGACAGCAAGCAGCCCAGCTTATTGCGGCTTACCATAACAAAATTGAATCCTTTTATACCAAAATCACTATGCAACTGGGAGGGATACCAAGTGATGATGGCTCCATTAGTACTGATGGAAAATTCTATGCATTACACTGTTCGGGAACAAACGACCTTGTGACGGCTCAAATTGAAACCTTAGGTTTGCCTTGGAATTTAGATGACCCAAATACATTAAGCTGGTTGGTTCCTGATGGCGTGAGAAAAGCAAGTATTAACGATGAGAACAATCCTGTTATTTATCATTTTGACCGCCCTGGTGTTTTCTCTATAGGGGCTAAACTGAAAAAATTAAACTCGGATGTAACTCATACTCACTATCAAAACTATATTGCACTGAACTGCGCAGAATCGCAAAGTTCCCATAAATACCAAATGACTGAACAGCAAACAGACTCGGCTACTTACACGATAAAAACTGATTACCAACGTGGTTTTATTGGTTGGTATGATCAGAATAATCAGCTTTTAACCACAGAAAATTCATATCAATATTTTTATGCAAATTACAATAGTATAAAGAAAATCACTCCTGCTTGGGATACCTCTCCCCCCAATATTACTTTAGTGGGCGCTTCAACTTTAAATCTTTTTATAGGGGATGTTTATAGTGATCCTGGAGCAGAAGCCTCTGATAATATCGATGGAGATATTTCCTCTCAAATTATTGTAGGTGGCGATGTAGTGAATACCAACTCCGTCGGCAACTTCACCGTTACCTATAACGTAACGGATGCCGCGGGTAATGCAGCAGATGAAGTGACGCGATTAGTTAATATTACAATTACAGAATCACAGATTACTAAAGTCACGGCTATCACACCATTGAGTATGTCAATAAACCAAATGACCACTTTTTGGATTACAGGTCAAAACTTCCCAGAAACCATGACGGCACAAATACAGGGGGCAGACTGTCTAACAGCGAGCTATTATTATAGACCGCGTATATCCGCGACTTTATTTATCCTTTATTGTCAGCACAATGTAGCAGAAACGTTAACTTTGACTGTTGTAGAACAAAGTGAAGGCAGTTTACTACAGGGTGGAGAGGCTCAAGTTCAAGTCAACTCGGCATTGGCTTCAACAACAAGCAAACTAAACGACACCGGTATCACATGGGGGGGGAACTCCCCAAGTGGTAACAATGCCGACTGTACGGGCGAAACCATTGGTGAGCAAGACTGCTCTCACGGGCGAGATGCCTTGGCCACGGCAGGGCAATTGACAAAAGTAGGCGGTGGCATGGCTGGTTTTGACTTTACTAAACTAGACAGTAATGGTAATGCCCTGGCAGACCAAACCCAAGACTATGCCACACAACCCTGGGCGTGTGTTAAAGACAACCACACAGGCCTCATTTGGGAGGTAAAAACCCCAGATGCCACGGGCACACAGCTACACAGCATGAATGATCGTTTTACCTGGTATAACACCAATAACGTAACTAACGGCGGTGTGGTTGGCTTTGCGGTTGCGGTTGCCCCCTATTACAGAGGTGCTACCTGCACTGGTTATAACGATGCAGATAACAGTACCCTCTGTAATACTCAAGCCTTTGTTGCAAGGGTAAATAAGAGCAATACTGGTGCAGGCTTATGTGGTGCAACAGATTGGCGCTTGCCAGATTTAAACGAACTACAGTCGATCGTCCATTTTGGCAAAATTAATCCCGCAATAGATGAGAACTATTTTCCAAATAGTACTTCTGAATCTTATTGGTCGTCCTCGGTCATGCCTAACTGGCTTGATGATCCTGATCCTGATCCTGATAAGGATAATAGTCACAGAAGCCTCTATTTCGGCAATGGCTCCGACTGGTACATGGGTAGTTTCCGCTACAATGGGGTGCGCCTCGTACGCGGCGGACAGTAACTTTGTTTTTTGGGCTGTTAAAGGATGATATATGGCACTGCGTACTAAAACAGGACTGACTTCTCTGCCAATATGGCGGGATGCCAATCCGTTTTTATTGGCAATTGAAAAGGGTGTTAAGTTGTATCCTAAGTCCAAGTATTTACATGGAAACGTGAAAAACAGTGTAAGTTTTTCAAAGCGTTGCCCTGTATTTGTATTTCTATGGATTTAACCCCTCCCTAGCAAGGCATAGGTATCTACACAAGTTTATTCACGAAAAAAAATATTCCGCCATTTCTTTCATTTCCTCAAGCTGTTCTGCTGACCAAGTTTGCAAAACTTCAAGCATCGAAAGAAAACTCCATAATCCTGCCAACAAGGCTGTGTTGGTATATCGTACTTTATATTTCATCTGTCGCCCACTCAGTCTGATTAAAAAATCGCGAAATGCTTCGGCAGATTCCCCCTTCGCTGACGCTATTTCCCAGACAACAACACACGCCATACTGGCTACCAATAATCTTTTAGCGATCGCACTTCCGCTTTCTTGCTGCCATGACTCAAGATCGTGTCCTGCTCGTTTCAATAACTTGAACCAGGATTCTATTTGCCAGCGCCAATAGTACCAAAGCGCTATTTCTTCTGCCTTAACGTCCATTACATTGCTGATTAACAGCCAGTTGGCTAAAATCTCTCCTGAATCTGACTGAATACGGCTAACAACTAACCGCGCATTAACAGGAACACCTGATACCGCTGGTTTTTTCTGCTTTTTCTGGCTTGGTTTTGCTTGGCGGGTGATACAGATTGGGGTCTCAGCAATCCATTGCCAGTGCAATTTTCCCTTGTAGTTCACTTTACGTACCCGGGTAAAGTGTAGTTGCTCTGCAACATTTTCACATCGCATTGATTTACCTTCATACTCTATACGGGAGCTAACACGTGACCGAGTAAGCCATCGTATCTTATTTTTTTCCCACTGGCGTATATGACCGATGGAATCGGCTTCACGATCTATGATGTGTATTAGAGGCTTCTTAAATTCTTGTGCCTCTAGCCATTTCATGCAGTCAGTGACTTCGTCAAGATGGGATTTTATCGGTGAGTTTTCTTCTGTTGGGTATGTCGCATGACTCATGTCGGCGGTGACTAGACGCTGAGCAACTGGTGCGATAGGTTTTCCAGTGTCGGCACTAATCAGTAAACTGCTTTGCAGGTCATAACCTACATCGGTTTTATGGGTGATTTGGTAACGGTCTTCTTTGCTAGTATGTTTACGGTAATTGAGCCGTGACCAGTCATGAACACACAAGGCATACTGTGTGCAATGGGATGAAACGCCTTCATGAGCGGCATCCAGCAGGGGTTCTGATAGTTTTTCTAGGCTTACATTTTTATTTTGATAAAAACGCCATGCGGCCTGTGTACTGGCAAAGCTGGATTTACTTTCTTTGGGTAGTGCACGTAAACCAGCGGCTAATGTTTCTGTTGAGTTAGTATGTTCTTTCACTAATTGTTCGTAACGTCGGCTCAAACGAAGATCAACGCCCTTTATCGTTTTTTTTCATCAAATGAGTATATCAGATGTCATGTTCAATAATTTGTGTAGATACCTATGCCTTGACAGGGGGAGGAGCAAAATAATAATTCTATGCTCATCCTTGCCAGTGGGAGGAGCAAAAGCAACAGGTTCGTTCTTTCACTTCACCTTGGCAGGGAGGTATAAAGTATACAAGCCTTTTACGATTTAGCCCCCTCCCCTGACAAGGGGAGGGTTGGGGTGGGGTGGGGTCTTTATTTAAAGGTGAGTTCGTTGGTAATCGCCAGCGTAGGTTCAATGCTGTTCATGCTGTAAAAGTGAATACCGGGTGCGCCCGCATCCAGTAGCTTTTGAGACAGTTCCAGCACAAAGTCTTTCCCAAACGCCAGTAGGCTTGCGGTGTCATCTTCGTAACTTTCTAAACGGCACTTTAACCAGCGAGGCACTTCGGCACCACACCCTTCAGAAAAACGAATCAGATTTTCATAATTGGTGATGGGCATAATTCCCGGAATAATCGGAATGTCGATGCCATTGCGTTCACAGTTATCAATAAAATAACGGTAGCTGTCAAAGTTAAAAAAGTATTGCGTAATGGCCGAATCAGCGCCTTGATCAACTTTATGTTTAAACCACTTCATGCCAATGGCGCAGTTGCGTGCTTGTGGGTGGGTTTCGGGGTAGGCGGCTACTTCGAGTTTAAATTGGTCGCCACGTTGTTCTTTAATAAACGCCACTAAATCACTGGCGTATTTAAACTCACCTGGGTCCATCATGCCCGAAGGCAGATCACCACGAAGCGCGACAATGCGATTGACGCCAAGGGCTTCGTAAGTATTAAGCAGTTTCGTTACGCTCTCTTTGTCTGCACCAATGCAGGTAAGGTGTGGCGCGGCTGCAAATTGGGTGTGTTCTTGAATGTAACGCACCGTATCGAGTGTTCTTTCTTGCGTTGTGCCACCAGCGCCGTAGGTCACGGACATGTATTCTGGGTTAAGCGAGCCCAGCTCTTGAATCACTGTTTTAAGTTTTTCCATGCCTTTATCGGTACGGGGGGGGAAAAATTCCAAACTGAATTTTTGAGGGTGTTTTTGTTGTGATTTCATGGTCAATTTCCTATTTTTATAGGCCAGCGTCTGAACGCAATGTGGCGGCTTTATCGGTTTTTTCCCACGTAAACTCAGGCAGTTCTCGGCCAAAATGACCATAAGAGGCGGTTTTTTGATAAATGGGGCGATACAAATCCAACATCGCAATTAAGCCCTTGGGGCGTAAATCAAAGTGTTCACGTACCAGTTGCTCAATTAAAGAGAGCGCCACTTTTTCCGTACCAAACGTTTCTAAGCTAATGGAGGTGGGTTCGGCCACGCCAATGGCGTATGAAATTTGAATTTCACACTTATCCGCCAAGCCAGCCGCCACAATATTTTTAGCCACATAACGTCCCGCATAAGCCGCAGAGCGATCTACTTTAGACGGGTCTTTGCCCGAAAAAGCGCCGCCGCCATGACGTGCCATGCCGCCATAAGTATCGACAATAATTTTACGGCCAGTCAATCCCGCATCGCCCACGGGGCCGCCAATCACAAAACGTCCTGTAGGGTTAATGTGAAACAGCGTCTCTTTGTGCAACCATTCGGGCGGTAAAATCGGCTTAATAATCTCTTCCATCACCGCTTCACGCAAGGTCTCGTTAGACACATCGGGCGCGTGTTGGGTGGACAGAACCACGGCATCAATGGCAACGGGTTGTCCATCTTCATAACGGAGCGTGACTTGGCTTTTTGCATCGGGACGCAACCAATTTAATGCACCCGATTTGCGCATTTTCGCTTGTTGTTCCATTAAACGGTGCGCATAAAAAATAGGGGCAGGCATCAGCACATCGGTTTCGTTTGAGGCATAACCAAACATCAACCCTTGATCGCCCGCGCCTTGCTCGCGCTCTTCCGAATCGTCCACGCCCATCGCAATTTCAGGGGACTGCTTGCCAATGGAAGAGAGTACCGCGCAGGTCGCGCCATCAAACCCTAAATCACCATGGTCATAACCAATGTCTTTTACCACGTTACGCACCAACTCCTCTTGGTCGACCCAAGCCGTGGTAGAAATTTCCCCCCCCAGCATGACCATGCCCGTTTTAACAAACGTTTCACAGGCTACGCGAGCGTGAGGGTCTTGTTTTAAAATGGCATCAAGCATCGCATCGGAAATTTGATCAGCGATTTTATCAGGATGGCCTTCGGATACAGATTCGGAAGTAAAAACAGTGGTTTTAGTCATGGTATGTGCCTCGAAGCAAATCAATAAAATTAACGAGGTACGGGAAATAGACGGGAACTAGAAAGTAGATCCACGCTTTAGCCGTACTTTTAATGCGCCCGCAAGCTGATGTATCAAATCGGCGCTAAGCGAACATTATGATAGAAAATGTTTTTTGGGTCAATTTTTTTAGAGAG
>WFNQ01000082.1 GCA_015488565.1 Thiomicrorhabdus sp. | reverse complement strand
TTTCCGCTCCAGAGCATCCGCTCTTGACATCCTCAATTCACCTTGTACTTCCCCTTCTTTTACGCCATGATTTTTTTACGTATATAAATACCGTTTATCTTTGGTTATACTCATTTTTTATTATTGCAGTGCGATGCATTGGCGGTACCGAATAGTTGGGCAATCTTGCCTTATACAGTAAATGTTAGAAGTGCCCGCTTGCGCGCCTTCTAACAGCCAGTCAACCTGACGTGTTTCACCTAAAAAATTAAAATTTTCAGGCGAGGCCACGCAGGTTATCGCCACCGCGTTAGAGCTTCATCTATCTAATTCTTTCGAATACTCGGTCTTTTATTTATAAAATTATCCATGTCAATAAATAGGTGATGTACATCAGTATATGGATTTAAGAAATGCGGATGCTCTTTTCCGCGTTCTGCGGAAGCTATCGCAGAATTGATAGCCTTATCTGCATTGCTCATCGCAATTGAAATACCACCTTTCTCTTTCAATACATTAAACAGATAAGCAAATCCTTTGTCATAATTGTCAATTCCTCTAGCCTTAAGCAATTTTATTAAATTACTTTTGCCTAATAAATCACTACATGAGTCATAGCATGCTGTACTGTATTCCATATGAAGCAACATCCAATATTCAAAGCAAACATTTGAAAAGCCTATCTGTATATTATTTTTATTTGCGAGTACCCGCGCTTTCAAGTGGAGTTCATGAGAATATTTTGATATTGATTCCCGATCAAATACTACCCAATAAACATCATTCTTAGTCGTTGACTTTTTATGTTGTATTGCGGTTTCAACTAATTGAACAGGAGTGTTCTTATTGGTATCTTCTACTAACAAAATATTCTTTTTGTCTGAATGAAAATGGTCAACATAACCCCTTATGTAATACGGCTCAGTCTTTTCCCCTTCACAAAACACGTGAAACGCAGGAATCAGTTTCTTTTTATTATCAGGCTTTTTCTTAGGCATAGCTAAAATACCTTTTTAATCATGTCTGATATACTTCGATAATCTATTTTAGGTATAGCTCCTAATCGCCCTTCATCATACCACTTTGCAAAAGGGCTAGAATCTTTCAAGTCGGAATCATAACTATCTAAACAGTGAAGTTGCGTGCCATTAATCTGATCTTTTTCTGTTAAATAAATTTGATCCTTTCTCATTGTATCAGAACCCATCAAAACTAAATCATGTGTAGTAAATATTAGTTGTGCATTATTTTTATTTACTAAAGGGTCATTAAATAACTTAATAATTAACTCTGCAATATGAGGGTGAAAGCTTGATTCAATTTCATCTACAAACAAGACCGAACCATCTCGTATTACTTGAATGAAAAATGGTAATAATTTAAATAACCTGTTCGTACCTCTAGATTCTTTATCTCTTTCAAACCGAACAAGTTCACCATCATTGTTTGGGTGAAAAAAGTATTCTTTTTTAGCAAACTCACTTTTTAATTTTTTTTGAATTTCTTCAGGCATATTACTTGGGAAGTCAATTTCATCTTTGCTAATGTTTTTATCAATACCAAAGCTTTCTATACCAAGATCAACCTTATTTAAAAAAGTATTTATAATTTTTACCGTACTTTCATCTTGATCCCAGTCGTACACACCAACAACTTGTCCTACTAGTAATGTATTAATATTTTTTCGGAAAAAATTAAAAATCTTCCTAGCTATTTCAGGGGTGTCAGGTGTATTTCCTGCTTTAGATAGATAAGCATTGTTTGAGAAAAAAGCTATTTGCTTTTTTCCACCTTTATAATGTTCTCCAAATTTAACTGATTTCCAATCATTTGACGAAGATCGAGTGAACAAATTTGCAGGCCTTGCTGTAGGATAAAAATCTAATTTTTCAAAAAGGATTTCGTATCGATTAAATTCTATTTGATAGCGGTATCTAAGATTATCGATATAGAATTCAATTTCAAAACTAGTTGGTAGTTTTGATGAAGACTCTGATAAAAGATAAGGTTCATAACATTCAATAGGGTCGCCATCTTTATAGTCACCACTATTAATCAGTATTTCTTGCAGTGCTTCAAATGCGAGGATTATATTTGTTTTGCCTGCAGCGTTTGAACCATAGATAGCGCAAGTTTTAAGTACACCTAAATCTTCTTCTATATAAGAAATATTTCCAGCGTGATGTTTTGGTTTCTTATCAGCATAAAAACTAATTAATTGTTCTGATTTGATAGACCTGAAATTTTTAATAGTAAAATCTACAATCATATTTAATCCTTATTTCAATCCTGTTTAAATGATTAGCGAGGACTTTTTATCTTTAAACGGGCTTTAAATGGAATTGTAACACGGTTTAATTCAGAAGGGGGGTGTATCATGGTCAGAATTCCAACTGATAGAGAACCGACACATTCTGGAGAAATGCTTTGGGAGGAGTTTTGAATAAGTGGGGTCAGTGTCGACCTTAATACAATCAGATGAATGTCATTTAGGCAGGGGGGACAAGGTGAATTGAGTTTGCTCAAGAGAGGGTGCTCTGGAAAACTACAGTGCGGAAGGCCAAAATATTTGCATTAGGTGTTAAGGGAGTAAGTGGGGTCAGTGTCGACTTTAACATAATCAAATGAATGTCATTTAGACAGGGGGGGGATTTTAATCCAAAATATTTCCCCCCCCCCTCCTTATCATTCAATAAAACAAAATTAAATTTATGAATTGTGCTAACCTATTTTAAATAGCATGAAGTCCGTGCTACCATGTATTTATGATAGCATCATTTAAAGATCAGTCTACTGAAGACATATTCAATGGTATTAATTCAAAAGTGGCTAGAAAGGCCTGTCCACAAGCCTTGTGGAAAATTGTGTCGAGAAAGCTTGATCAACTTGATTCAGTGTGTTCATTGGAAGAACGGAAGGTTCCACCAGGTAATCGACTTGAATCGTTGTCAGGAAATCGTAGTGAAGAGTTTAGTATCCGAATAAATAAACAATATCGAATCTGCTTTAAGTGGGATGATAAATATCCCTATGATGTTGAAATAACAGATTACCATTAAGGGGCATATCATGGTCAGAATTCCAACTAATAGAGAGCCGACACATCCTGGAGAAATGCTTCGGGAGGAGTTTTTAATCCCAATGGGTATTACCCAGCGTGAACTTGCAGATGCGATTCATGTTCCATATCAACGTGTAAATGAATTGGTTAATAAAAAACGTGGCGTCACTCCAAGCACGGCATTGAGATTATCAAAGTTTTTTAGTGTATCACCAGATTTTTGGCTTAATCTTCAAGTGCGCTGGGATCTCTATAGGGCACAAGTAAATGAAGCCAATGATCTGGAATCCATTCAGGATTTTCATCATTTCCAAAAATTAGCCTAACGAATAAGGGTAAAGGGAACGGTTTATTCGTCTTGAGTTTGCTCAAGAGAGAGTGTTCTGGAGCAGAAAACTTTAATCCAAAATATTTCCCCCCCCTTATAGGTTTGCCCCCTTAGTATCCAGCTTCTTTTTGGTGTCGAAAGGCGAGCAAATAGATTGAGTCCATGTTTTTGTCGAATCGGTAAAGCGCTACGTATCCTGTTCTTCCAAAGGAGATAATAAGTTCTCTTAGTTCAGATTTATGGCTAAATGGCCGCCCTATGTTAGGTTCGTTTTCAAGTCGTTCAAAGGATTGTCTTATCGCTTGAGCCGCTTTTTTCATGGCTAAGGGGTTTTGTTTTTTTAAAAAATATTGGCAACGTTGTAGCCCTGACATGGCATTTTCAGTAATGATTAATTGTGGCATGAGGGGGGTTCAGTTTCTTTATTAGTTCCCCAGGTATAAAGCCAATCTCGTACTTCTTGACCTGTTAAGTGCTGACCTGTTTCTTGATAGGATTCCCACGAAAGAAGAGCCTCTTGTTTAAAGCTCTCTTTTGCTTCTTCTCTTTCAACATAATCACGTATGGCTTCTCTCATGAGCCAGTGTGCCGATCTGTCTTGCATCTCTGCTAGATGTTGCAACCGAGTTTTTAACTCAGGATCTAGTTTTATGGATGTCGCCATAACAATCCCTTCTTTTGTTTATTGATCGGTATTACCTATGAATACTATAGCACAGGAGTAGGTTTTTTTGCCCTAAATGGTAAGGGAAAAAAGTGGTCAAGCCTCAGAGTAATCGTAAGTGGGGTCAGTGTCGACTTTAACTTTAACTTTAACTTTAATACAATCAAATGAATGTCATTCAGAAGGGGATATCATTCGTAAAAAGAAACCCCACCCCAGCCCTCCCCTTGTCAGGGGAGGGGGCTAAAAAGCAAATATTTGCAATTACGGTTATCATAAATCACTGATATTTTTTTAATGCGTTAGTGTCAGGTTTCACCACGTTAGCCTTGTCTTCCCTCCCTTAAATGATTAAACCTGCCAATCAATCTCATCTTTTCCGTGCTGTTTTAGGTAGGCATTGGTTTTGGAAAAAGGTTGGCTGCCAAAAAAGCCACGATAGGCGGAGAGTGGGGAAGGGTGTGGGCTTTCGAGTACCAGATGTTTTTGACGGTCGATGAGTTTGCCTTTCTTTTGCGCGTAAGCCCCCCATAGGATAAAAACACTGTGTTCTGTTTGGGTATTAACTGCTTGAATAATTGCGTCTGTAAATTTCTCCCAGCCTTTGTTTTGATGGGCATTGGCGTTGCCTGCTTCTACGGTTAAAACGGCGTTTAATAGTAATACCCCTTGCTCTGCCCAAGGTTGTAAATACCCTGTGTGTGAATTGTCGATACCGACATTACTTAACAGTTCTTTATTAATATTGAGCAACGATTTGGGTAACGGCTTTACCTCGGGCAAGACTGAAAAACACAGCCCGTGTGCATGGCCTACCGTAGGGTAAGGGTCTTGCCCTAAGATAACGACCTTAACCTGATTTAATGGGGTGCTGTTTAGTGCATTAAATCGTTGTTTAGGGGGGGGGAGAATTTTTTTACCTTCCTGTTCTTCTTGTTCTAAGAAGGCTCTTAATGCCTGAATATAAGGCTGATTCAGTTCATTGTGTAGTGTGTTTTGCCAGTCGGCATTGAGGGAGTCAAATAGCATGAGTGTGTTCTTTTTTAGCCATTACGGTGAAAGTCTTTGTATTGCCCACAGTGTGGCATTTTCATTGGGGGTGTAAATAAAACGGTCGTGCAAGCGGTTGGGACGACCTTGCCAAAACTCGAATTTATTGGGACGTAAGCAGTAACCGCCCCAATGTTCGGGGTGTGGAATGGGTTGATCTTGGTATTTTTCGGCATTTTGAGCAAAGGTATTTTCCAGCACTTTACGGCTGGCGACTTCTTTACTTTGCATGGAGCTGAGGGCGGCTAATTGACTGTCTTTTGGGCGCGACTCAAAATAGGCTTGCGAGTCGGCTTTACTGATTTTGATTAGCTCGCCTTCAATACGAACTTGTCGATCGAGTTCGGGCCAAAAAAACAGCAGGGCTGCTTTGGGGTTGTGTTGTATTTCGTGCCCTTTGTCGCTGTCGTAATGAGTGTAAAAAATAAAGCCCGTTGTGGTGGTCTCTTTGAGCAGGACGATTCGGTTATGTGGCTGTCCTGCGCGGTCTACGGTGGCGAGTGACATAGCGGTGGCATCTTGAATAGGGCTGTTTAATGCGTCTTGCATCCAGTGCGAAAATTGTACAAACGGGGATGCGTTGAGCTGTGTTTTACTTAAACCGGGTGCATCATAGTCACGGCGTTCATTTTGGTAGTCTCGATTTGGCATAATTATATGATATGATTCTGAATTAATAATCCCTTCATTCTATCACTAGGAGTCTTCACTGTGAGTGAAAACTACAACGCATCTGAAATTGAAGTTTTAACGGGCTTGGACCCTGTTCGAAAACGCCCAGGAATGTACACTGACACCACTCGTCCTAATCACCTTGCACAAGAGGTGATTGATAACAGTGTGGATGAAGCCATTGCAGGATTTGCCAATGAAATTACCGTTACGCATTATGCCGATGGGTCGGTGAGTGTACTGGATAATGGGCGTGGTATGCCGGTGGATATTCATCCAGAGGAAGGCGTGTCTGGTGTGGAAGTGATTATGACGCGACTTCATGCGGGGGGGAAATTTTCCAATAAGGCATATCAGTTTTCTGGTGGGTTGCACGGGGTTGGTATTTCGGTGGTGAATGCGTTGTCAAAACGGGTTGAAATTCAAATTCGTCGAGACAGTAAGTTGTATAGCATTGCCTTTGCGAATGGCGAGTTGGTTGAGCCGCTTACGGTGATTGGAAAGGTGGGTAAAAAAAATACGGGAACGTTATTGCGTTTTTGGCCTGAACCGCAGTTTTTTGATTCGCCTAAATACGCGTTGACTCGTTTAAAACATCTGTTAAGAGCCAAGGCGGTATTAAGCCCTGGGCTTAAAATGACCTTTGTGGATGAAGTGAGTAATGAAAAAGTCGTCTGGTTTTTTGAGGCTGGGTTAAAAGATTATTTAAACGATGCTTTGGACGGGGTGGAACGTTTGCCTTTGGAAGGATTTATTGGTGAAAGCCACTCTGAAAATGAGGGGGTTGAATGGGCGATAACGTGGTTGGCCGAGCCGAGTGAATCTCTAATGGAAAGCTACGTTAATTTAATTCCAACCCCACAAGGGGGCACGCATGTAAATGGATTACGAGCAGGTGCTACCGATGCCATTCGGGAGTTTTGTGAGTTTCGTCATTTAATTCCAAGGGGGGTAAAAATTACGCCTGAAGACGCTTGGTTAAATGTGGCGTTTGTGTTGTCGGCTAAATTGCGCGAGCCACAATTTGCTGGGCAAACCAAAGAACGCCTCTCTTCTCGTGAATGTGTGCCGTTTATTTCGGGTGTTGTAAAAGATGCGTTGAGTTTGTGGTTAAACCAGCATACCGAAGTGGCCGAAAAAATTGCAGAGATGGTGATTCAGAACGCCTCAACACGCAGTAAAAAAGCCAAAAAAATTACCCGTAAAAAAATCACGTCTGGCCCTGCCTTACCCGGAAAACTTGCCGATTGCACCGAGGTGGACTTAACTCGAACCGAACTGTTTTTGGTGGAAGGGGATTCGGCAGGTGGTTCGGCCAAGCAAGCACGAGATAAAAACTTTCAGGCCATTATGCCGTTACGAGGCAAAATATTAAATACGTGGGAGGTCGATTCGGGTCAAGTATTGGCCTCGCAAGAGATTCACGATATTAGTGTGGCGATTGGCGTTGATCCTGGTTCGGAAGACATGGGTGGATTACGTTATGGAAAAATCTGCATTTTGGCGGATGCCGACTCGGATGGATTGCACATTGCCACCCTGATTTGCGCGTTGTTTGTAAAGCACTTTCCCTCTTTGGTTGAGGCGGGGCATATTTATGTGGCGATGCCACCGTTATACCGAATTGACGTGGGTAAAAAGATTTTTTATGCACTGGATGAACCGGAACGCCAAGGGATTTTAGATCGCATCAGTGCTGAAAAAATGCCAGGTAAAGTAGCGGTAACCCGCTTTAAAGGGTTGGGTGAAATGAATCCCGCGCAGTTAAGAGAGACCACCATGTTGCCACAAAGCCGGCGGTTAATTCAGTTGCAATTGAATGATATTGAAGGCGATTCGGAAATGATGGATAAATTACTGGCCAAGAAACGTTCAGGCGACCGTAAGATATGGCTGGAAGATAAGGGCGATTTGGCAGAGGTTTAAGATTCTTCCCCCCCCCCACGACTTTAACAAGGAAGGGGGGGGCACAAGGTGAATTAAAAACGCTCGTGGTAATTGGTAAAGCTTTTTATGACCAGTTCTTCATGCATGTCTAGCTCTGAAAACTCAACCCCGATTAAGTATTGGCTTTGTACTTTTGAAAAACAAGCAATCTTAGAGGTGATGGCAAGGTCACTTTCGTTATCATAGTTGGGTAGGCTAAAATTAAGCGTGATAATGTCGCCAATTTTTAGGTTGTGGTTACACAAAATACCCGCACCACACATGGATATATTTAATAACTTGGCTTGAACAGGCTTATCGGTATCTGGCGCTTTTAGTGTGGCGGAGCGATTGATGGAAACTCGTTCTGCACAGCGTGGATCGGTTTGAGGCGTAAAGTCGGTCATGTATTTGAATACCTTATTTGATGTGGTTCTGTCTGGGGATTAGGGTTAAAGAGTGATGCAAGGGTAACATCTTTTAAAAAAAGTATAAAGGCGATATGGATGCGTAGTTTTTTATCTGTAATGTAAGGGGTTATTTATGCCTTTGGTTGTAAAGGTTGAAAAGATTAGGTGCGATGGTTGTGCAAACCAAATTACAAAAATACGGAGTGCGGTTGAAGGCGTTAAGGCCGTAACAATGGATGTTGAGCAGGGAGAGGTTTTGTGTCACAACAGACAATAAACTATGAAGGCATTGAGCAAAAAAGTGTGGCTGAATTTGCTGAAAAAGCGTATTTAGATTATGCCATGTATGTCATTTTAGACCGAGCATTGCCACATATTGGAGATGGTTTAAAACCCGTGCAACGTCGCATTATTTATGCGATGTCTGAACTGGGATTGAAAGCCTCTTCAAAGCATAAAAAATCGGCGAGAACCGTTGGAGACGTGCTGGGTAAATTTCATCCTCACGGCGACAGCGCTTGTTACGAAGCCATGGTATTGATGGCACAAAACTTCTCTTTTCGTTACACCTTGGTGGACGGGCAGGGCAACTGGGGGTCAATGGATGACCCTAAATCGTTTGCCGCCATGCGTTATACCGAAGCGCGTCTTTCTAAATTTAGCCAACTGTTATTGGAAGAGACGGCACAAGGTACGGTGGATTGGACGCCGAATTTTGATGGTACTTTAGATGAGCCGTTGGTACTACCCGCACGTGTGCCGCACGTATTGTTAAATGGTACGTCTGGGATTGCGGTTGGTATGGCGACGGACATTCCGCCACATAATTTAAGAGAGGTGATTGCAGGGTGCATTGCCTTATTAAACGAGCCTAACTTATCAACGGAAGCGTTGATGGAATTTATTCCTGCACCCGATTATCCAAACTCCGCTCAAATTATTACCTCAAAAGAAGAGTTATTTAAACTGTATGACACGGGGCACGGCTCCATTCGTCAGCGAGCGCAATACCGCGTTGAAGAGGGTGTGAATGTGGTGATTGACGCGCTGCCTTATCAAGTGTCTGGCTCTAAGTTATTAGAGCAGGTTGCCGCACAAATGCGTGCGAAAAAATTGCCAATGGTGGTGGATTTACGAGATGAATCCGATCATGAAAACCCCGTGCGTTTTGTGGTGGAGCTACGTTCCAAACGGGTGGATGTCGAAACCGCCATGTTGCATCTGTTTGCCACCACCGATTTAGAAAAAAGTTACCGCGCCAACTTTAATGTGATTGGGCTGAATGGTCGTCCCCATGTTAAAAATTTACGAACCATGCTCACCGAGTGGCTAAGCTACCGAACCGAAACCGTGCGCCGCCGTTTGCAATACCGACTGGATAAGGTGCTGGCACGGTTGCATATTTTGGACGGGATGTTAATCGCCTTCTTAAATATTGATGAAGTGATTGCGATTATTCGAGAAGAGGAAAAACCCAAACCAGAATTGATGGCACGTTTTGGCTTGTCGGATACCCAAGCCGAATCGGTATTGGAACTTAAATTACGCCACTTAGCCCGTTTGGAAGAGATGCGCATTCGCACTGAACAGGCGGAACTAGAAAGTGAACGCAAAAAATTAGAGCAAATTTTAGGCAGTGCCGCTCGTTTAAAAACGCTGGTAAAAAAAGAGCTACAAAAAGACGCCGATACGTTTGGCGATGAGCGTCGCTCTCCCATTATGGTTGAAGCGCGTTCTGCACAAGCAATGAGTGAACAGGATTTACTGCCTTCCGAAGCCATTACCGTGGTGTTATCCGAAAATGGCTGGGTACGCGCCGCCAAAGGGCATGACATTCATGGCGAGGCCTTGGGGTATAAATCGGGTGATGCATTCTGCTCTCAGGCCACAGGACAAAGTCGCCAAATGGCCGTGTTTATAGATGACACGGGTCGAACCTATGCCTTGCCTGCACACAGTTTGCCTTCGGCACGATCACACGGAGAACCGCTTACTGGGCGCTTAAACCCGCCTGCGGGGGCAAATTTTAAGCAAGTATTGCTGGGTCAACCAACGGAGCAGGTTATTTTAGCCTCCAGTGCCGGATTTGGTTTTGTGACAAAATTAAGTAACTTGTATGCCAAAAATAAAGCAGGTAAAGCATCTATTACCCTGCCTAAAGGGAGTTCGGTATTAACTGTCGTAAAAGCCGAAGCGGAACAGTGGGTGATGGTGGTTACCACCGAGCCTAGAATGTTGGTGTTTTCGCTAGATGAGCTGCCTGTTTTAGCAAAAGGGAAGGGCAATAAATTGATTCATATGCCTAGAGAGGAGTCCGTCAATGCTATTTGTGCTTTTTCACCAGGCGAAAAAATTGTGTTGAAAGCTGGTAAATATCAAAAAATATTTGGGCCAACGGCCATTGAGGAAGCGTTTGCGAGCCGAGGAAAAAGAGGCATTGTCCTCCCCAGAACCTTAAAGAAAGTCACCTCCATTCAACCAGCAGAATAAAGGGGGGAAGAATTGGTACGGCTATTGCTTTAGTTTCATTGCGACATGTTTTGTCAAAATTTTGTTCATGCAGGTTCTTTTGAATGGAATGATGAAAACAGCCTTTTTTGAATCGCTTTAAACCTAAAAAATAAGTGAAAAAATATGATTGCTAAGCCTATTGCTATTCTCGTTATAATGCTCAGTTTCTTTGGTGGCTTCATGTTGATGGGGGGGAGTCTCCTTTCATTATGGCATCCATCGGAGCTGGTGGTCATTTTAGGGTTGGCCTTGGGGACATTTCTAGCCTCTGCTCCCGTGTATGTTTGGTGGCGTAGCTTCCGTTTTTTAGGACGCTATTTTGCGGGCGAAAAGGTTTCTCAAGCCTTGTATTCTGATACGTTAGGGTTATTGAATGAGTTAGCACGTTTGTCTCGTTCATCGGGTGTATTGGCGCTTGAAAAGCACATAGTGAGTCCTGAAACCAGTGCTATTTTTAAGCAATACCCATCGGTATTAAGCCATAAAGAGTTAAAAAAATTCATTATTGATAACTTCAGCTATCTCCTACTGAACCCGCCTAAAAGTCAAAAATTTGATGAGTACCTAGAAGACCAAATTCACGATATTATTACCTCCATGGGTGAAGTGCCTAAAGCCGTTGGTAAGGTGGCCGACTGGTTGCCCGGTTTTGGTATTGTCGCTGCCGTTTTAGGCGTGATTTTAACCATGGAATTGCTGGGCGGTGACATGGATGTGGCTAAAATAGGAACGGCAATTGGTGCCGCCTTAGTCGGTACGTTAACAGGGGT